>NZ_FNVI01000009.1:0-234960 GCF_900107945.1 Methylobacterium sp. 190mf
CGCCAACGGCGACAAGGAGATCGGCGAGATGATCGCCCACGCCATGCAGAAGGTGGGCAACGAGGGCGTGATCACGGTCGAGGAGGCCAAGACGGCCGAGACCGAGCTCGACGTCGTCGAGGGCATGCAGTTCGACCGCGGCTACCTCTCCCCGTACTTCATCACGAACGCGGAGAAGATGGTCGCCGAGCTCGAGGACCCCTACATCCTCATCCACGAGAAGAAGCTCTCGTCGCTCCAGGCCATGCTGCCGGTGCTCGAGGCCGTCGTTCAGACCGGCAAGCCGCTCCTGATCATCGCCGAGGACATCGAGGGCGAGGCTCTCGCCACCCTCGTCGTCAACAAGCTCCGCGGCGGCCTCAAGGTCGCGGCCGTCAAGGCGCCGGGCTTCGGTGACCGCCGCAAGGCGATGCTCGAGGACATCGCGATCCTGACCAAGGGCCAGATGATCGCCGAGGACCTCGGCATCAAGCTCGAGAACGTGACGCTCCCCATGCTCGGCCGCGCCAAGCGCGTGCGCATCGAGAAGGAGAACACCACGATCATCGACGGCGTCGGCGAGAAGTCCGACATCGAGGGCCGCATCACCCAGATCAAGGCGCAGATCGAGGAGACCACCTCGGACTACGACCGCGAGAAGCTCCAGGAGCGCCTGGCCAAGCTCGCGGGCGGCGTCGCGGTGATCCGCGTCGGCGGCGCGACCGAGGTCGAGGTGAAGGAGAAGAAGGACCGCGTTGACGACGCCCTCAACGCCACCCGCGCGGCGGTCGAGGAAGGCATCGTCCCGGGCGGCGGCACCGCGCTGCTGCGCGCCAAGAAGGCGGTCTCCGAGCTGAAGTCCGAGATCCCGGACGTGCAGGCCGGCATCAAGATCGTCCTGAAGGCGCTCGAGGCCCCGCTCCGCCAGATCGCCCAGAACGCGGGCGTGGAAGGCTCGATCGTGGTCGGCAAGATCACCGACAACACCTCCTCGGAGACCTTCGGCTTCAACGCCCAGACCGAAGAGTACGTCGACATGATCCAGGCCGGCATCGTCGACCCGGCCAAGGTGGTGCGCACCGCCCTGCAGGACGCGGCCTCGGTCGCCGGCCTGCTGGTGACCACCGAGGCGATGGTCGCCGACGCGCCGAAGAAGGACAGCCCTGCTCCGGCCATGCCGGGCGGCGGCATGGGCGGCATGGACTTCTAAGTCCGAGCCATCCGCTGAGACGAAGGAAGGGGGTCGCCGCGAGGCGGCCCCTTTTCTCTTGGCGCCGGCCTGCCGCGGTGGCCCGCGGGGCGCAGGCCGGTCAGAGGCCGCGACGCGACGCTTCGGCCGCGAGACGCGCCCGCACGGTGGCGATCAAGGATTGCCGGACGCGCTCCGTCGCCTGGAACGGGATATCGAAGTTCAGGCTGTGGTAGATCAGGGATCGGATGCTGTCCTGATCGGGATCGTCCGCGCTTGTCTGCATGAAGTCGAGGATCCAGGCATGGATCGCCGCGTGGTCGGACGTGTCGGGATCCGCGGCGAGGACCAAGTGGCCGCCGTGAATCCAGTCATCGCGCAGGGTTGCGGACACTTCGTCCGATGCAGGCATGACCTCACCTCGCGGCTCTGCCCGGTGCGGCCGGGACGATAGAGTTTTCGCGCGCGCCGATCCCGTTCTCCACCAGCGACCGCGGAGCTTCGACGCCGCGTCACCTGTACGTCGGCGCCTCGCCCGGCCGCGATGTGGCGCGGCGGTCCGGGCGGTGGGCGATCAACAAAAAACGGGACGGCTCGCGCCGTCCCGTTCAGGGGCCTAATTATCGGCCAAGGAAGATCGAAGCCAGTCGCTGGAGCAGGCCCCGCGGTGCGGGCGGAGGCTCGCTCTGCCCAGGACCGTCCCCGATCTAAGCGTTGGCGGCGAAGGGGTGCTGCGCCGAGTTGCGCTGCTCGGTGACCGTCGAGGCCTTCGGCTCGCCGTTCACGGCGCGCTGGATCGACAGCTTGGTGGCCTCGTAGTTGTACTTCTGGATCTTGGCGTCGTCGGCCGCCTCCCAGTGGATGAACACGCCGACCAGGATGTACAGGTCGTCGGCCTCGTCCGCCGGGATGATGCCCTCGGCCACCGCGTCCTGCACGGCCTTGGCAACGCCGTGCTGGGCCGGGCCGAACATCTGGACGGCCTGACGGGCGTCGTTGATGGTGACCTTGTTGAACATCAGGGTGTTCGGCTTGCACGGCAGGTTCGGCGCGATGACCGCGAGCAGGCTGGTGAAGCCGTGCTTGTTGTTCACGAGGCCGTTGCAGAAAGCCGTCTCGGCCGGCGAACCGCGCGGTCCGATGATGAGGTCGATGTGGGCGACCTCGTTGCCGTCGCCGACGAGCGCTTCGCCGACCTGAACCTTGGTGATCTTCGCCATTCGGTGTCTCTCCCTGGATTCCGAAATAGAGCCGCGCGCCGGGCGGTGCCGCGGCCGGGAAGCCATCCTTGTTATCGGCGCCCGACCATGCCGGCCGAGCCGGTTGGGCCGAGCCGGTTGGGCCGGACAGCGCGGCGGACCCTACAGCGGGCCCCTGCGGCTCACAACCCGCGCAAGGCCCTGACACGAAGGAATTTCCATCCGCCCGGCGCTATGGACACCGGATCGTGCACGCGGCTCAGGCCAGCCGGGCGCCGGCGCCCGCGAGCGCGTCCCAGAACAGCGTCGCGACGGTGAAATCCGCGCTCGTGCCGGGATTGATCGACCGCGCCTTCAGCGACGCGTCGAGGGCCAGCAGCGCGTCGACCGGCCGCGCGGCGAGGTCGATCCCGGCGAGTGCCGCCTCGACGTCCCGGCGGACGCCCTCGGCCGCGGCCGCGCCGTGCTTGCGCGCGACGTGGCTGTCCGGGACGGCGCGCAGGAAGGCGAGGTGGATCGCGGTCGTGCACCAGGTCGGGTCGAGCCCGGCGGCGCGGGCCTCGCGCAGGGCCGCGAGCCCGATCGCCGGCACGTCCGCGAACCCCGTAACGTAGGCGCGGGCGATCCGGTCCCGGTCGGCGGCCTCCGCCATGGCGTCGCGCAGGGCGCCGGGCGCCGCCTCGGCGACATCGTGCCGGGCGGCTTCGCCGAGGCCGCCCGGATTCGCGCGGCGGATGCCCGCGAAGACCGCCTCCGAATCCGCGCCGTCCAGCGTGTCGAGCACCGCAGCGACGGTCCGGTCCTCCTCGGCCGCGACCGCGAGCGGCGCGCAGAGCAGCAGGATGCCGAGATTGGTGTTCTGGCCCACCGCCGCCACGGTGGCGGCGACGCCGTCGCGGACCCGCGCCCCGACGCCCGCGCCCGGGCGGGCCAGGGGCGGGGCCGAGACGTCGGCGCTCGTGACGAAATCCGCCAGCACCATGCGGTGGCCGGGCGCGTAGGCGTGGACGTTGCCGGGCTTGAGGGCGTCGAGCTCCGCGAGGCAGGCCGCCCGGTAGAGCGTGCCGATCAGCGCCGCGTCGAGGCCGGCCCCGCTCATGCCACCACGAGCCGGGGGCGGCTGGCGCCGCGGGCCGCGGCGAGGAAGCCCCGCACCACCGCGGCGGCGATGTCGGTCTCGCAGACGGTCTGGAGCCCCGACCAGGCCGGCATGGAATTGACCTCGAGGACCGAGAACCCGCCCTCCCCGTCCTCGACGAGGTCGACGCCGGAATAGTCGACGCCGACCGCGGCGGCCGCCGCCTCGGCCAGCTCGGCGGCGGCGCGCGGCATCGCCCAGGGCAGCGGCCGGCCGCCCCGGTGGACGTTGGTGATCCAGCCGTCGCCCTCGCGGATCATGCCGGCGATCGCCCGTCCGTCGCAGACGAACACCCGGTAATCGCGCCACAGGCCGTCCCGGCGCGGCACGTAGCGCTGGAGGTAGTAGACCCGGGCCACCGCCTCCTCGTCGGGCAGGTCCTCCGGGCGCTCGATCAGGGCGAGCCCCTCCCCCTGCGAGCCGAACAGCGGCTTCAGGACCAGCGGCGCGCCCGGCCGCGCCTCGGCGGCGACCAGGGCCGCGGCCGCCTCGCGCTTCGAGAACACCCAGGTCGCCGGGGTCGGCAGGCCGGCCCGGTCGATGAGCAGCGAGGTCGCCGCCTTGTCGACCGAGCGCTCGATCGCGGTCGGCGCGTTCCAGACGGTGACCCCCGCGGCGACCAGGGCGTGCAGAACGCCCAGCCGCATCGTCGTCGCCTCGAAGGTGCCGCCCGCGATGGTCCGCATCAGCACGCCGTCCGGCAGCGCGTCGGCGAAGCCCGGCACGCGCAGCGGCTCGCCGCCGCCCGTGACAACGGCCACGTCGGCGAGGGAGAACAGCACCGGCTCCACGCCGCTCGCGCGCAGGGCCGCGAGCAGGCGGTTCTTGTGCCAGGTGCCGTTATCGGCCGCGAGCCCGATGCGCATGGGGGTCCTGATGGGGTCCTGATCGTCACGGGGCCGCCCGCCTCCGGGGCGGCCCGAGGTTCTGTCGCTCGGTGGATCGGACTGGGGTCCCCGCCGCGCGGGAGGGGCGCCCCGCGTGCCCTCAGGCGAAGGACGCGTCGACCAGCGTCGGCTCCAGGCGGCCGCCGCGGTAGGTGGCGCCGGAGCGCACCGACGTGACGATCGCCTCGGCCGGCGAGAACAGGGCGCCGTCGATCTTGTAGAAGTCGCCGTTCACCCGCGCGAAGATGTCGGCGAAGGGCGCGCCGTGGTCGCTCGACGTCGTGGAGGGCAGCTGCTCGGCGAGCTGCTTGGCGTCCGCGTCGTCGGCGTCCACGAAGAGCTGCACGCGCCCGCCGTAGATGATCGCGTCGTTGGTGCGGCCCATCGCCTTGATGAAGTCCGGGTGCGGCGGCGACAGCGGCGCCGAGCCGATCCCGTCCACGATGGCGTGCAGGTCGAAGCCGACCGTGTGGGCCTTGTGGAGGGCGACTTCCAGGACGCGGGCCACGACCTGCGTGGAGCCGGCGAGGCTCTGGGTCGGCGCGAAGATGAAGGTCAGGTCCTCGGGCTTGAGGCCGGAGGCCTCCGCGACCTTGGCGACGACGCTCTCGGGCGGGCCGCCGGCCGCCTCCAGTACGAGGGCGGTCTTGGTGGCGGAATCGCGGAAGCCGAGCTCCTGGTACAGCTCCTCGACGGCCGCCACCGCGCGGCCCGGGCCCGAGCCGAGGGCGAAGAAGCCGGAATCCCCGGTCTCGTCCGCGAGGCTCCAGCCCGCGTACTGGCTGCCGAGGCAGGCGAGCACCGGGTCGGCGGAATGGACCGTCACCGAGTACGGCCAGGACGCGATCGGCCCGCTCGGCGCGATCGTGACGGTGCCGAGGCCGCCGAGGCAGATCTCGGCGATGCGCCGCCCGGCCTCGATCGAGCCCCGCGCCTGCGCGCCGGCATCGACCATGCGGGCGCCGCCGGCGGCCTGCGACACGGAGAGCCGCAGCGTCGCGGCGTCGGCCACGAGCCGCTCGACCAGGGGGCCTGAGAGCGCGTTGATGCTGGGATAGGACGGGCTGGCACTCATGACGGGGCTTCCTCGGGGTGTGTTTTCTTCGCCGCGCAGACGGCCCGCAGGTGTGCCGTCCGCGTTTCCAACAGGGCGAGCACCTCCGCCCGGTCCGCGCCTTCGGCCAGCACCGTGCAGAGCGGCGCGTCGCGGCGGACCGCCGAGCCGGGGCACGGGCGGTCGCGCACGCAGTCCGGCCAATCGAGGTCCGGCACAGGCGCAAGCTCACGGTCCGCGTAACAGATCTGCGCGGCCGCCGCACCCGCCGGATGCGGGCCGGGCTCCGGCATCGTGCCGAGGCAGGCGGCGATGTGGGCCGCGAGCAGCGGCGTCCCGCGCCTGTCGAGGACGTCGAGGGTCGCGCCGGGCCTCGGGTTGATCTCCGTGAGCCACCACTCGGTCCCGTCGACCAGCAGGTCGGCGCTGGCGAGGCCGCGCAGGCCCGTCGCGGCGACGATCCGCTCGGTCCCGGCGGCGACGGACTCCGCGATGTGGGTGGGGAGCGCCGGGGTCTCGCCGGCGCCGCGGGCGAGCGCTCCGGCGTAGCGGAACGGCCGGATCGGCGACGGCGCGCACCATTGCTCGGTGACCGCGAGGACACGGATCGTTCGGCCGTCGGCGAGGACGTTCAGGGCGTGGGGCCGCCCCGGCACGCGCGCCTGGAGATAGTGGCCCGCCGGCGCGGGCGACCGGGTGGCCGGCCGGATGTGGCTGCCGCCGGAACCCCCGATCCGCTTGACCAGCCAGCCCGCGGGGTCCGCCGGCGGCGCGGCCGCCACGGCCGGATGTGGCACGCCGAGGCGCGCGCACAGGGCCGCGAAGGCCACGGGATCCTTCAGGGCGGCGACGGTCCCGGCCGAGGCGCCGATGAGCCGGTGCCGCGCGGAGAGGCGCGCGATCAGGTCGGGGGCGTCCTCGAAGCCGCTGCCCAGGATCAGGCCGACCGGGTTCCCGGCCAGCGCCGCGAGGTCGTCGAGCGCCGCCAGGGTGGCGTCGGCGGCGGGGCCGGTGCCGAAGCGGCCCGGCAGTTGCCGGTAGGCCTCGGCCAGCGCGCGGGTGTCGGAATCGCCGAACAGGTCGGCGACGTAGGGGCGAAGCCCCGCGCGCCGCGCCGCCTCGGCCAGGGCGCGCCCGGCCTGCGCGGCGATCAGGACCGCGTCCGCCATCGGCATCCGGTCCGGGAGCGGCCTAGCCGGCGATCTCCACGGCGAGCTCGTAGGCGTCGCGGAAGTCGAGGCACAGCGGCGTGTCGGAGGCGAGCATCCGGTCGAACAGGCGCCGCTGCGTCTTGTACTTCACGTCGCCGACGGCCAGCGCGCCGATGCCGACCCCCTTGCCGGTGGGCAGCGCGACGTCCACCGCGTTGACGTCGATCCCCGCGATGCCGGCGGGCGGCACGGCGTTGACGTCGGACGCCACGAGCAGCTTCGGCGCGGATTTCAGATCCTCCGCGGTGAGGATCGGGATGCCCGCCGGGCCGGCCGAGAGGATGACGTCGGCGTCGCGGATGGCCGCGCGCCGGTCGTCGGGCGTCGTGCCGTCGACGGCGCCGACCTCGATGCCGAAGCGCCACTTCATCGTGAAGGCGATCTTCGAGACGCGCTCCTCGCCGTCGTGGCCGACCAGGACGGTGGTCGCGCCCTGCAGGGCGCCGATCACCGCGGCCACGTAGGCGACGACGCCCGCGCCGCCGAAGATCACGATGCGCTTGCCCTTGAGGTCGGTGTTGAACTTCTGCCGCAGGGCGCGGGAGACCTGCGCCACCATGGCGGCGCCGGTGGTGAACGAGCCCGCCGGGTCGGCGAACACGTGGTTCACGAAGGGCGGCACGAAGGCCTTCTTGGCGCGGTCGACCATGTCGAGGGCGTCCTCGGCGTTCTTGCCGCCGATGAAGATGCCCGTCCGCGTCCCGTCGGCCGGCGACCGCGAGAAGATCGAATCCTGCGTCAGGGTGACGACGTCGGCGAGGCTGACCTCCGCGTAGGTCACCACCGTCTCGAAGCCGGCATCCACGGCCATGTTCACGTCGAACGGGCTCATGTGCCGGAGCGGCGTCAGCATGTGGAGGATCGAGCGGGCCATGGAATCCTCGTGCGGCGCGCGAGAAGAGAGGCGCCTTCTCTCCGTCCAAACCCGGAGCGGCGCCCCGGGTCAAGCCCGGGGCGGCCAGCTCACGCCGGACCGGTTACCGAAGCGCCACCGTTGCGGCCCCGGGCGATGACGAACCGGAGGGGGCCGCCGCGATCGAGGCCGGCCACCAGGGCGCGGGCCTCCGCCTCGGACGGGACCAGCGCGAAGCCCGTCGGCCCCCAGGAGGATTGGCCGTAGCCCGCGACGCCCTGCGCGGCGACGCTGGCGAGCGCCTCCGCCACCGCGGCGCTGGCGTAGCGGCCGCCCTGATGGGGCGCGAAATGGTCGCCGATCAGCGTCTGGATCCGGGTGATGCCGGCGCCGAAGCCCTGCGGCTCCGCCAGGGCGACGGCGGGCAGCACCTGCATCAGCGCGATCCGGCAGATCTCGGCGGCCTGGGCCTCGGGGAAGCGCGGCAGGTCGCGGAAGGCCTCGACCTCGCGCGTCCCGTGCACGCCGGCCATGCTCGGATCGAGGATCAGGACGATCCGCCAGGCCTCGGGATAGGGCAGGCGCGCGATCACCGGCGGCGGCCCGCCATCCGCGCCGCGGCCGCCGTCGACGATCAGGCCGCCCTCGGTGAAGGCGCACAGGCCGACGCCGGACCGGTTGCCCCGGTCCAGGGTCGCCGCGAAGGCCTCCGCCGCGAAGGGCTCGCCGTTGAGGCGCGCCATCGCGGCCGCCACCGCGAGGGCGAGCTGCGTGCCGGAGCCGAACCCGGCATGGGCCGGGATCACCCGCTCGACATCGATGGCGACGTCCCCGCCGCGCCCGAGATGGGCGGCGGCGGCCTCGACGTAGCCGCGCACCCGGTCGGATTCCGGGCCAGTGACGGTGGGCCGGGCGGCCCGGCGGGCGGTCAGGGCCAGGGATGGCGCGTCGATGGCCAGCCCGATGCTGCCGAAGCGCCGGCCGAGCCCGCCATGCAGGTCCAGGAAGCCGAAATGCAGCCGCGCCGGCGCCTCGACCCGCACGGTACCGTCCGCCGTCGCCTCGTTCCGTTCGGGGACCTCGCCCAACGCTCTTCCCTCGAATCCCGTCTCGAATCCCGCAGGCCCGGCCCCTGCGCGGCGCGCTTGTCACACGCGGCCCGGAACCGGGCAACGTGGACGCGCGCGGATCGTGCCCGCCGACGGCGCAGGACTGATCGATCGCGGAGAGCGCGCGCGGCGGTGAACCGATACCCGCGATTCACTTCCCGACGCGCATCGCCGCCGGACCCCCTTGCCGCGGTGCGCGGATGAAGGCAAACCTAGGCCCGCGACGGCGCGCCGAGTTTGCCGCCTGCCCGGACATGCCGGGCGGATGAGCCATTCCGATTCGGTGGGGAACCCTCGGGCTCGAGGGGCACCCGCTTCGTCCGGTCTTACGGCCGTCGCCCGCTCCGAAACCAAGCAAGAACGTTGCGAGAGGGAGCATGGCAGCCTGGGTGAAGGGTGGCGCGACGGACGCGGGCACCGCCATCGAGGCGGCCGCATCCCTCCTCGCCAAAGCGCGCGCGCCGGTGATCGCCGGCCTCAGCGCCGACGTGGCCGCGATCCGCGCGGCCTACGATCTCGCGGGGCGCATCGGCGCCTCCGTCGACACCGCCGGCGCGGCCGGCACCTACGCGGACCTCGGGGCGCTGAGCCGGGTCGGGGCGCTGACCTCGACACCCGCCGAGGCCGTCGGGCGCGCCGACGTGGTGCTGGTGGTCGGCGCCGCGCCCTGGCAGGCGCCGCTCCTGAAGCGCCTCGTCGACGGCAAGCCCGGCCGCGGTCGCGCCGCCGGGTCGGACCGCACCCTGCTGGCCGTCGGTGCCAACGCCACCGCGTCCCTGTCCTGGCCGGCCGAGGGCGGGCTGACCGAGGCGGTCGGCGTGCTGCGCGCCCACGCCCGCGGCCACCTCGCCGGCGATGATCTCCCCGGCCAGATCGCCGCGCAGCTCGCCGCCGCGCAGTACGGAATCCTCCTCTACGACGCCGCCGAACTCGGCGAGGTCGGCATCGAGATGCTCCAGGGCCTCGCCATGGAGCTCAGCGAGACGACGCGCTGCTTCACCCTCGCGGTCGGCGGCACCGGTCAGGACCGGGCGGTGGTGCCGGTCTCGGCCTGGCTCACCGGGCAGGCGCCGCGCAGCGGCTTCGGGCGCCGCGTGCCCGAGCACGATCCCTGGCGCTTCGACGCCGCCCGGCAGGTCGCCGCCGGCGAGGTCGACGCCGTTCTCTGGCTCGGCGCCGTCCCGGTGTCGCGCCCGGACTGGCTGTCGAACGTCCCCTCCGTCGCGCTGGTCGCGGACGGTGAGGCCGGAGCCGCCGAGGTGGTGATCGCGGTTGGCCAGCCCGGCCGCGATCACGGCGGCGTGTTGTGGAACGAGCAGCGCGCCGCGCTGACCTTCTGGCCGGCCTCGGCGCCGTCGGATCTGCCGTCGGCCGCGTCGGTGCTGGGCGCCCTGAAGGAGCGCCTGGTCACGGGCCCGGCCGCGTCGAGGAGTGAACCCGCATGCTGAGCGTGATCCGGGGCGGGCGCGTCGTCGATCCGACCGCGTCCCGCGATTCCGTGGGCGACGTCTGGATCGAGGACGGCCGCGTGATCGATCCGCCGGGCCGCGAGCCCGACGCCGTGATCGACGCCGCGGGCTGCGTGGTGATGGCGGGCGGCGTCGAGGTGCACTCGCACATCGCCGGCGGCAACGTGATCACCTCGCGGCTGCTCCTGCCCGACCTCTACGTCAGCGAGGCGGCGCCCGACGGCCATCCCTTCGCCCACGCGGGGGGGGCGGCGGCCTGGATCGGCTCGACCTACGCGCGGATGGGCTACACCACGGCCGTCGAGCCGGCGATGCCGCCGACCCACGCGCTGGGCACGCAGCTCGAGCTCGCCGACATCCCGCTGCTCGACCGCGGCGCCCTGACCGTGATGGGCAACGACGACCAGCTCCTGCAGCTCCTGCGCGAGCGCCAGGGCGGCAACGCCGTACGCGACCTCGTCGCCCTGTCGGTCGCCCAGTCGCGCGGCCTCGGGGTCAAGTGCATCAACGCGGGCGGTGCCTCGGCCTTCAAGGACGGGGCCCTGCGCCTGTCGCTCGACGACGAGATCCCCTGCTACGGGCTCTCGACCCGGCAGATCATGGGCTCGCTCCTCGACGCGGTCGAGGAGATCGGCGTCCCGCACCCGCTGCACGTCCACTGCAACAACCTCGGCCTGCCGGGGGCCGACGACAGCTTCATGGCGACGCTCGACGCGGCGGAGGGACGGCGCATCCACTTCGCTCACGCGCAGTTCTACGCCTACGGGGCGGTCGACCCGGCCAATCCCGGCACCGGCGGCTTCCGCTCGGCCGCCGAGCGGATCGCGCAGGCGATCGCCGACAACCCGAACGCCACCCTCGATATCGGGCAGGTCGTGTTCGGCCAGACCGTGACGGTGTCCCTCGACATCCTCCGCCAGTTCGCCGGCCGGAAGGGCGCCAAGCCGAAGAAGTGGGTCCTGAACGCGGGCGACGCCGAGGGCGGCGGCGTGGTGCCGTTCCTGTACCGGCCCCGGGGCCCGACCAGCTCGCTGCAATGGGCGATCGGCCTGGAGATCATGCTGCTCTCCACCGACCCGGAGCGGACGATCCTGACCACCGACCACCCGAACGGCGGCCCGTTCACCCAGTACCCGCGCATCATCCACCTGCTGATGGACAAGTCGGAGCGCGACCGCGAGATCGCGACGCTGCCGAGCGTGGTCGGTGAGCGGTCGAGCCTCCCCGGGCTGGAGCGCGAGTACACGCTCTCGGAGATCGCGCAGCTGACCCGGTCCGGACCGGCGAAGCTCCTCGGCCTCGCCGACCGGGGCCACCTGCGGGCCGGCGCCCGGGCCGACGTCGCGGTCTACCGCGACGACGCGAACCGCACCGCGATGTTCACCGCCGCCAAGCTCGTCCTCAAGGACGGCGTGCCGATCGTCGAGGACGGCGAGGTCGTTGAGTGGCGCGCCGGCCGCACGCTGTCGCTGACCGTCGAGTCCGACAAGGCCATGGCGAAGCGCGCCGACACCTACCTCACGGAGCGGTTCGGCGAGGGCCTCGACAGCTTCGCCGTGCCCGACGCGGCCTTCGGCGAGGGCCGGGAGAACTTCGAGGCGGTGCCATGCCGGGCGTGATCAGCGGGGCGAGCCGCGGGAAGTACGATGTCTGACCTCACCCTCAACGGCATCCCGGTCGTCGACACCTTCGCGGAGGCGTTCGACGTGGCCGGCACGGCCATCATCGTCACGAATGACACCGCCAAGTGGGCGATGATCGCCGCGACCACGATGACCGGCTTCGCCACCTCGGTGATCGGCTGCGGCGCCGAGGCCGGCATCGACGCCGAGCTGTCGCCCGAGGAGACGCCGGACGGGCGGCCGGGCGTGCGCATCCTGCTGTTCGGCTTCGAGCCGAACGGCCTCAAGGACCAGCTGATCAAGCGCGTCGGGCAGTGCATCCTCACCTGCCCGGGCACCGCCTGCTACGCGGGTGTCGACGGGCCGACCAAGATCAAGCTCGGCGGCGCGATCCGCTATTTCGGCGACGGCTTCGCGGTGGCCAAGCGCCTGCCCGACGCCACCGGCAAGGCCCGGCGCTACTGGCGCATCCCGGTGATGGACGGCGAGTTCCTCTGCGAGGACTCGGTCCGGGCCGTCGACGGCGCGGTCGGCGGCGGCAACCTGCTGTTCCTCGGGCGGAACCACGCCGAGACGCTCAAGGTCGCCGAGATCGCCGTCGAGGCCGCCAAGGCGGTCCCCGGCGTGATCCTGCCGTTCCCGGGCGGCATCGTCCGCTCCGGCTCCAAGGTCGGCGGCCGGACCAAGGGCATGATGGCCTCGACGAACGACGCCTACTGCCCGACCCTGAAGGGCCGCGCCGGCTCGGCGCTCCCGGCCGAGTGCGGCGTGGTGCTGGAGATCGTGATCGACGCCCTCACCTCGCAGGGCGTGTCCGACTCGATGCGCGCCGGCCTGCACGCCGCCACCGAGATCGGCGGCAAGCACGGCCTGATCGCCGTCACGGCCGGCAATTACGGCGGCAATCTCGGCCGCCACCACTACCACCTGCGCGACCTGATCGCGCGCGACAGCGCCAAGCCGGAGGGCTGAGCCGTGAGCACCCTCACCCTGCGCGCGGCCCCGCCCGAGCGCCTGGACCTCCTGAACGTCAACCCGCGGGCGCTCAGCCGCCTGTCCCAGGGCGAGGCCGAGCGCCTCGAGATCGGGACGACCCGGACCGGCGTGCGCCTCGGCGACTGCTTCGCGGTCGCGCTGGACGGCTCCGACACCCTGACCATCGAGGGCGGCCACGAGCGCCTCGACCGGGTCGGAGCGTCGCTGTCCGAAGGTACGATCCGGGTGACCGGCGATGTCGGCCAGCGCCTCGGCGCCGGCATGGCGGGCGGCAGCCTGACCGTCACCGGCCATGCCGGACCTTACGCAGCCTCCGGCGCCACCGGCGGCACGATCACCGTCGAGGGCGATGCCGGGGACTACGCCGGTGGCGCGGTCTACGCCGCGAAGGCCGGCCTCGACGGCGCGACGCTGATCATCCGCGGCAGCGCCGGCGCCCATCTCGGCGACCGGATGCGGCGCGGGACGATCGTGGCCGGGCGCGCGGGCGCCTTCGCGGGCTCGCGCATGATCGCCGGCACCCTGGCGGCGCTCGCCGTGGGCGATCATCCCGGCTTCGGCATGCGCCGCGGGACGCTCCTCGTCGGCAGCCACGGCCGGATGTCGCCGACCTTCGTGGAGACCGGGACGCACGACCTCGTGTTCCTGCGGCTGCTGGCCAAGGCCCTGCACGGCCTGAGCGCCGAGCACGCCGACCTCCTCGGCAAGCCGCTGCGCCGCTACTCCGGCGACCTCGCGACGATCGCCAAGGGCGAGATCTGGGTCGCGGCCTGACGCCGCCTGGGCAAGGGGCGTGGACGCGTCCTATGCTCCCCGCCAAGCCGGCCCGCACGAGGCCGGCAGCCCGGGGAGGCGCCCATGCTGCTTCTGCTGTCGATCTGTCTCGTCGCCCAGCCCTCGACCTGCCGCGAGGACCGGATCGAGATGTCCTTCGAGAAATCGAGCCCCTTCGTGTGCCTGCGCAACTCGCAGAGCGCGCTCGCGACGTGGCAGGCGGCGCATCCGGAATGGCACGTGGAGCGCTGGCGCTGCGCCGCGAAGGGCAGCCTGCCGAAGGACCTGTGACGGGTCCTTGGTTCGGCGCCCCGGCGGTGCCATGCTCGGGCCCGCCGGCACGCCGGTACTGAGAGCGGGACGGGGACGATGCGCTCGCTGAAGGTCCGCTTCGCGCTGCTGCTCGGCGGCACCGCCATCGTGGTGGTGCTGGCCGCCGCGGCCGCGCTGGCGGCGATCGGAGCGGCGGAGCGCACCGTCGACCGGACCCTTGAGGCCCAGCGGCGCCTGGAGCTGCTGGCCGAGCTGTCCGGCCGCCTGACGCAGTTCGGTCTCGCGGCGGTGGAGACCGTCGGCAATCCCGATGGCCAGCCCGAGGCGATGGCGATCGCCCGCGACAACGCCGACCGCGCCCTGACCACCGTGGACGAGGCGCTCGCCAAGAGCTTCCCGCCGAGTGACGACCCGGCCGACCGGATGCAGTACGCCGCCCGCACCCGCCCCATGGCGCAGCTGCGCGCGGCGCGCGCGGTGCTGGACCGGCAGGTGTCGCTGATCAGCCGCCAGACCGAGCCGGAGCGGCGTCAGGACGCGATCAAGGGCGCGCTCAACGGTTTCGGTGCCATGACCGGCCAGCCGCTCTCGTTCCTGATCGAGGCCGAGCGGCGCAGCATGGCGCTCGGCTCCGAGGAGGCCCGGGCGCTCTCGGAGCGCCTGCGGGTGGCCGCGGCCGCAGCGGTGGCCGCGGCCCTCGTGCTGCTGGCGATCCTCTACCGCGGCGTCACCCGGCCGACCCTGGCCCGCATCGAGGAGGTCCGCCGCGCCGCGAGCGCCATCGGCCACGGCGCCCTGGACACGCGCCTCTCCGTCGCCACGCGGGACGAGCTCGGCCTGCTCATGACCAACGTCAACCGCATGGCCGCCCGCCTCGCTCGCCGGGAATCGCGGGTCGCGGCCGACCGGGCGGCGCTGGAGGACACCGTGGCGGCCCGCACCGCCGATCTGCGCGCCGCCAACGCCCGGCTCGAGGCCGTCGATCAGTCCCGCCGCCGCTTCTTCGCCGATGTCAGCCACGAACTGCGCACGCCACTGACGGTGATTCTGGGCGAGTGCGACCTGGCCCTGCGCGGCGCGTCCCGGGGCACCGATCCGGGACCGGTCTTCGCGACGATCAAGAAGCGGGCGCAGCGCCTCAAGCTGCGCGTCGAGGACCTGCTGCGCGTCGCGCGCTCGGAATCCGGCGAGATCGCGTTCGACAAGCGCCGCCTGGGGCTCGCCCAGGTCCTGGCGGAGGCCGTGGACAACATGAGCTCCGAGGCGGCGCGGCGCCGGGTGGGCCTCACCCTCGATCCCGGCACCCGCGACGTCGAGAGCCTCGCCGACCGCGAGTGGATGCGCCAGACCGTCGAGAGCCTCGTCGACAACGCGCTCCGCCACGCCGCCGGCCTCACCCGGGTCGAGGTCGCCCTGGCGGCAGGTCCCGGACCGGTCGGACGGATCACCATCACGGATGACGGTCCCGGCTTCGGCGCGTCGGAGGACGCGCTGTTCGAGCGCTTCAAGCGCGGCTCGGGCGCCGGACCGGACGAGACCGGGTTCGGCATCGGGCTCGCGCTCGCGCGGTGGATCGTGGAGCAGCACGGCGGCACGATCCGGCTCGGCCCCGGGCCGGACGGGCGCGGGGCCCGGGTCACCCTGGACATCCCGGCCTGCGATCCGGCATGGGAGACGGGCCCGGTCGACGGCGCTGCCGTTGGCGCCCAAGTGGGCGCCCAACTGGGCGCGCAGGTGAAGGAGTCGGCCGCATGACGCGGATCCTGATCGTCGAGGACGATATCGACATCCGCGGCCTCCTCGCCCGGGGGCTCGAGGCCGAGGGATTCGAGGTCGGGACGGCGGCCTGCGTCGACGAGGCCCTGAAGGCGGCCCACGACCCGGCCCCCGGCGCCGTGCTGCTCGACATCAACCTCCCGGACGGTTCGGGCCACGACGTCTGCCGGTCCCTTCGCGAGGGCGGCTTCCCGGGCGCGATCCTGTTCCTCTCGGCCCGCGACGAGATCCGCGACCGGGCCGAGGGCTTGGCGCTCGGCGCCGACGACTACATCATCAAGCCCTTCGAGTTCGACGAGCTCGTCGCGCGCTTGCGGACCCACCTGATGCGCCGCGAGCAGGCGGAGGCGCCGCGCTCGCGCATCACCGCCGGCAAGCTGATGCTCGACCTCGAGACCCGGCAGGCGAGCTGCGGCGAGGCGAGCGCCCGCCTCACGCCCCGCGAGGCCGACCTGCTGGCCATGCTGATGGAGAATATCGGCAAGCCGGTCTCGCGCGCCGACATCTTCGACCGGCTGTGGGCGAGCCAGGGCGGGCTCTCCCTCAACGTGGTCGACGTCTATATCGGCTACCTGCGCTCCAAGATGGCCGATTTCGTGCGCTACGGCGGGCCCGGCCTCGTCACCGTGCGGGGTAAAGGATTCATGCTGGAACTGCGCGGTCCCGACTTCCGGCAGTAGGCCCCTGTACTTTAGTCGCAGGCCCGCCCATTTCGTGATGGTTTCCGGACGCTTAGGAAGTCTCTCACGAAAAATTTGGGAGGATCCGGCAACTTAGTGCTTGAAGCCCGCGCGTGAATCGTCGATACCTCTCCGGCGCCGGAAATGAGAGCGCCATCAGTGTCTTAGGGTCCTCTTAGGAACCGCGTGACACTCGGTGTAGATGTTGCCTGAGGAGAAACACCATGAAGTGGGCTGCCCCGATCGTGTCCGAGATCTGCGTCGGCATGGAAGTGACGAGCTACGAGTCGGCCGAGATCGACACCTTCAACTGAGTTTCACGGGCCGGGGATCTCGGGAGCCGCACCATGCGCGTCGTGATCCTCGGTTCCGCGGCCGGCGGCGGCCTTCCCCAGTGGAATTGCCGCTGCCCCATCTGCACGCTGGCGCGATCCGAGCCGGACCGGGTGCGGCCCCGGACCCAGTCGAGCATCGCGGTCTCCGCGGACGGGTCGGACTGGCTGCTGATCAACGCCTCGCCGGATATCCGGCAACAGCTCTTCGACAATGCGCAGATGCATCCGCGCGAGGGTCTGCGCCACTCGCCGATCCGCGCCGTGCTCCTGACCAACGGCGACGTCGACCATGTCGCGGGTCTCCTGACCCTGCGCGAAGGTCAGCCCTACACGCTCTACGGCACGCGCGGGATCCTCGATTCGGTCAATGCCAACCGCGTCTTCGACGTGATGGCCGAGGGCGTCGTCGCCCGTCAGCCGATCGGCATGGACCAGCGCTTCGAGCCCCTCCCCGACCTGGCGGTCACACTCTTCCCGGTCCCCGGCAAGGTGCCGCTCTGGCTGGAGGACGAGACCATGCAGATCGGCGCCGAGACCGAAACCACGGTCGGCGCCCTGATCGAGGCCGGTGGCCGGCGCCTCGCCTACATTCCCGGATGTGCCCGGGTGACGGACGGTCTGCGCGCGCGCATCGCCGGCGTGGACGCGCTGCTCTTCGACGGGACCGTCCTGCACGACGACGACATGATCCGGGCCGGCGTCGGCACCAAGACCGGCTGGCGCATGGGTCACGTGCCGATGCGCGGCGAGAACGGCTCGATCGAGGCCCTGGCTTCGGTCGAGATCGGGCGCCGCGTCTTCGTGCACATCAACAACACGAACCCGGTCCTGGTCGAGGGCTCGCCGGAGCGGGCCGATGTCGAGGCGGCCGGCTGGACCGTGGCGCATGACGGGCTGGGTCTGACGCTCTAGGACGCCGCGCCGACGGCCTGCCGGATCGCGGCGCCGCGGCCGAATGCGCGACCGACGGTCGCCGTGGACGGTTGGGCGCCCGGGGGGACGGCACTATATCGTGGCTTAGCCCGGACAGTCGCCCCGCGCACGAGGGCGGGATCGGAACACAGGAAACGCGACCTGAGGACGGACGCCGGACACGCCATGAACGCCATTTTCCCGACCCCCGATGCCGCCGACAGCCAGCGTCTCCTGAGTCCCGAGGAACTGGAGGCGGCCCTGCGCGACATCGGCGCGCGCCGCTACCACAACCTGCACCCGTTCCATCGGCTGCTGCACGACGGCAAGCTGTCGAAGGACCAGGTCCGGGCCTGGGCGCTGAATCGCTACTACTACCAGGCGATGATCCCGGTGAAGGACGCCGCCGTGCTGGCGCGGATGACCGATGCGTCGCTGCGGCGGATCTGGCGCCAGCGGATCGTCGACCACGACGGCGACCACGAGGGCGACGGCGGCATCGAGCGCTGGCTCAAGCTGGCCGAGGGCGTCGGCTTCGACCGCGACTACGTGCTGTCGACCCGCGGCATCCTGTCGGCCACGAAGTTCTCGGTGGAGGCCTACGTCCACTTCGTCTCCGAGCGGACTCTCCTGGAGGCGATCGCCTCGTCGCTGACCGAGATGTTCTCGCCGACGATCATCTCCGAGCGCGTCGCCGGGATGCTGAAGAACTACGACTTCATCACCAAGGACACGCTGGCCTATTTCGACAAGCGCCTGACCCAGGCGCCGCGGGACGCGGACTTCGCCCTGGACTACGTCAAGCAGCACGCCACGACGCCGGAGCTGCAGCGGCAGGCGATGGCGGCGCTGACGTTCAAGTGCACCGTGCTGTGGACGCAGCTCGACGCCCTGTACTTCGCCTACGTGGCCCCCGGCATGGTCCCGCCGGACGCGTGGCAGCCCGGCGAGGGTCTGGTGGCCGAGGCGTCCCAGGCCAAGCCTGGAGCGGCCGGCGGGAAGATGGCGGCCGGCGACCGTCCGCGGCTGCCGCGCGGCGTCCGGCTGCGCAACGACGAGACCCGCGGCAAGTGGGTCCTGCTCGCCCCCGAGCGCACCTTCGACCTCGACGACAACGCCGTGGCGGTCCTGAAGCTCGTGGACGGCGCGCGGAGCGTCGCCGACATCGCGGACGAGCTGGGCAAGACCTACGCGGCCGATCCCCGCGCCATCGAGGCCGACATCTTGGTGATGCTCGACGGCCTCGCGGAGAAACGGGTTCTCGAGCGATGAACGCGCTGACGCCGAACCGCCCCGATGCGCCGGCCCCGGTCGGTCTGCTCGCCGAGCTGACCCACCGCTGCCCGCTGCGCTGCCCGTACTGCTCGAACCCGCTCGAGCTCGACCGGCGGTCGGGCGAGCTCGACACGCAGACGTGGCAGCGCGTGCTCGGGGAGGCCGCGGCGCTCGGCGTCCTGCACGTGCACCTGTCCGGCGGCGAGCCGACGGCGCGCAACGACATCGTCGAGATCACCAAGACCTGCGCCGATCTCGGCCTGTACTCGAACCTGATCACGTCCGGCGTCGGCGGGGCGCTGGGCAAGCTGCAGGCGCTCTACGACGTCGGCCTCGACCACGTGCAGCTGTCGGTGCAGGGCGTCGACGCGCAGAACGCCGAGAAGATCGGCGGCCTGAAGAACGCGCAGCCGCAGAAGTTCGAGTTCGCCGCCAAGGTGGTCGAGCTCGGCCTGCCCCTCACGCTGAATTCGGTGATCCACCGCGGCAACATCCACGAGGTGGTGGGCTTCATCGATCTCGCGGTGAAGATGGGCGCCAAGCGGCTCGAGGTGGCGCACACGCAGTATTACGGCTGGGCCTACGTCAACCGCGCCGCCCTGATGCCCGACAAGGCGCAGGTCGACGAATCGATCCGGATCGTCGAGGCGGCCCGGGAGCGCCTGAAGGGCCAGCTCGTCATCGACCTCGTCGTGCCCGACTATTACGCGAAGTACCCGAAGGCCTGCGCGGGCGGCTGGGGCCGCAAGCTGATGAACGTCACGCCCCAGGGCAAGGTCCTGCCCTGCCACGCGGCCGAGACGATCCCGGGGCTGGAGTTCTGGAACGTCAACGACCGCTCGCTCGGCGAGATCTGGCGCGACTCGCCGGCCTTCACGGCCTATCGCGGCACCGACTGGATGAAGGAGCCCTGCCGCTCCTGCGACCGGCGCGAGAAGGACTGGGGCGGCTGCCGCTGCCAGGCGCTCGCGCTCGCCGGCGACGCGGCGGCCACGGACCCGGCCTGCTCGCTCTCGCCGCTCCACGCCAAGGTGCGGGCGCTCGCCACCGAGGAGGCGGCCGAGAACCCGCCCGACTACGTCTACCGGACGATCGGCAGCAACGTCCGGTCGCCGCTCAAGGAGGAAGTGAACTCGTGAGAAGTCTTGTCGTGAGGGGCCTCGCCGCGACGTCGGTCGCGCTGGCTCTGGCCGCGCTGCCGGCCCTCGCCGAGGACGCGCCGAAGCCCGCCACCGTCACCCCGGCGACCGCCGCCGCCCCGCCCTCCGCGGCGGATCTGCTGTTCGACCAGCCGCACATGAAGAACACGGCCGCGGGCTCGACGCTGACCTACGATTACCTGCGCCGCTCGGGGATCTCGAAGGGGCCGTTCGGGGCGCCGCTCGAGGACACGATCCAGCTGAAGGTGGCGCCCGGGAAGACCGCCGAAGGCCGCGACATCAGCGTCGTGATGTTCTCCGGGCTGAACCGGATGCCGGCCGGCCCGTTCGAGGACATGGCGGGCAACCCGGTCGTCTCGCTCTTCCTCGAGAACCATCTCCGGGCCGTCGCGAAGGTGCTGGAGGCGAACCCGCGCTACCTCAAGCTCGCGATCCGCAAGGGCCTGCGCGAGAAGGCGACCGTCACGCCGACCAAGGTGGATATCGGCGGCCGCGAGGTCGACGGCTGGCGCGTGGTCACGAAGCCGTTCGCGGGCGACTCGATGGCGCAGCGCATGCGCGGCATGGACGACATGACCTATACCTTCGTGACCGCGCCCTCGGTGCCGGGCGAGATCGTCTCGATCGAGGCGTCGTCGAAGAGCCCCGACGGCGGCGAACTGCTGGAGGAGAAGCTGAGCTATGATCAGAAGGCTGGCTGAACGGGGCGCGCTGGCCGCCCTCGCCCTCACGCTGTCGGGCCTGACCGGCTGGGCCGCCGAGGAGAACGACTACCCGACCGACGCGCGGGTCGACTACGTGTTCGGCTGCATGGCCGCCAACGGCCAGACCCGCGAGAGCCTGCAGAAATGCTCGTGCTCGCTGGACCAGCTCGCCGCGATCCTCCCCTACGACAAGTACGTTCAGGCGAGCACGGTGCTCTCGATGCGGCAGGGCATCGGCAACCGGGCGAACGAGTTCAAGTCGACCAAGATCTTCGACGACAAGGTCGCGGAGCTGCGCCGCGCCCAGGCCGAGGCCGAGATCCGCTGCTACCACGGCTGACGCGCAGGTCTGGGCCGCACGGTGAGGCCGGCGTTGCGCCGGCCTCCCGATTCGCGCACACCGGCTCCCGAACCGCGCTCGTGAACGGGACCCGCCTGTGACCCCCTCTTCCCGCCTGTCCGACCTGCTGCCGGCGCTCGGCGGCCGCACGCTGGTCATGGGCATTCTCAACGTCACGCCCGATTCCTTCTCCGACGGCGGGCTGTTCGCCGGGGAGGCCGAGGCCGTGGCCCAGGCCGAGCGGCTGGTCGCCAAGGGGGCGGCGATCCTCGACGTCGGCGGGGAATCGACGCGGCCCGGCCACGTTCCGGTCCCCGCCGAGGAGGAGCAGGCGCGCGTCGTGCCGGTCGTCCGGGCCGTGGCGCCGCGGCTGCCGGTGCCGATCTCGATCGACACCTACAAGGCCTCGACGGCGCGCGCCGCGCTCGAGGCCGGCGCGCGGATCGTGAACGACGTCTGGGGCCTCCAGCGCGAGCCCGACATCGCCAACGTCGCGGCCGCCCACGGCGCGCCGGTCATCATCATGCACAACCGCGAGACGATCGAGCCGGAGCTCGACATCGTCGCCGACATGCTGGCCTTCTTCGAGCGGTCCCTCGCGATCGCCCACCGGGCGGGCCTCGCGGATTCCGAGATCGTGCTCGACCCGGGGGTCGGGTTCGGCAAGACCTGGAACCAGCATCTCGAGGCGCTGCGGCGGCTGCCCGAGATCCGCGCCCTCGGCTTTCCGGTCCTCGTCGGCGTCTCGCGCAAGTCGCTCCTCGGACGCCTGCACGACCGCGAGACCCGTCCGGCGGACCGCCTGCACGGGTCCCTCGCCGCCCACGCCGTCGCGGCGACCCTCGGGGCCGACATCGTGCGCGTGCACGACGTGGCCGCGCATATCGACGCGATGCGCGTCGTCGACGCCGTGATGCGGCCGGAGGCGCGCTGAGCATGGCGGGCGACCTGATCCGCGTCACCCGGATCGCCGTGTTCGGCCGGCACGGCGTGCTGGCCGAGGAGGCGGTGCTCGGTCAGCGCTTCTACATCTCCCTGGAAGCGGAACTCGATCTCGGCCCGGCGGGCCGCTCCGACGACGTGGCCGGCACGGTGAGCTACGCGGATCTCACGGCGGTGGCGGTGGCGATCGCCACCGAGCGCCGGTTCAACCTGATCGAGGCCCTGGCCGAGACGGTCGCCGCGGAGATCCTCTCGCGCTTCGCGCAGGTCGACGCCATCACCGTTCAGGTCGACAAGCCGAGCGCGCCCGTCCCCGCCATCCTGGACAGCGTCGGCGTGGCGATCACGCGCCGCCGCGGGGCCGGTCGATGAGGGCGTATCTCGGCATCGGCAGCAATGTCGGCGACATGGCCGCGATGCTCGACCGCGCGGTCACCGGTCTCGCCGCGATCCCGGGCATCGACGTCGTGGCGCGCTCGGCCGACTACCGGACCCCGCCCTGGGGCAAGACCGATCAGCCGTGGTTCCTGAACGGGACCGTGGCGGTCGAGACCGACCTCGATCCGCACGGGCTGCTCGACGCCTGCCTGCGGGTGGAGCACGACCTCGGCCGGATCCGCGATGAGCGCTGGGGGCCCCGTGTGATCGACATCGACGTCCTGGCCTACGAGGGCGCCAGCATCGACGACGCGCGCCTTGTCCTGCCGCATCGCTACGTGCGCGAGCGGGCCTTCGTGCTCGTCCCGCTGGCGGAGATCGCGCCCGACCTCGTCATCGGCGGCGAGCGCGTGGTGGACGCCCTGGCGAAGCTCGACTCGACCGGTATCGCGCGCGCCTGATGGCGGCGCGCGCCGCGGCGCTGCGCGTCAGCGCTCGCCGGGGGCGACGAGCTTGTTCTCTTCCTCGTCGAGGAGCGGCACGTCGTAGTCGCGCAGGACCTTGTCGATGTCGGCCTTGCGCTTGCGCAGGATGGTGTTCAGCGAGCGCTTCCAGTCGTTCTCGCCGATCCGGACACCCATGGCGATCCGGTACGCCATCGGTGGACGCTCCGGCTCCTTCAGCAGTGGCACGACGCTCATGGGCGTGCCGGACTGCTTGGCGAGCCAGCCCGCCGCCGGGCCCCAGAGGACGGCCGCGTCGATCTCCTTCGCGGCCAGGGCTGCGACGATCTCGGCAGCGACCGTCTGGTGCTTGCGGGACGGGTCGAGCTGGTAGGGCGCGTAGGCCTTCATGGCCGAGACGAGGCCCAGTTCGCCCATCCGGTTGACCGGCGGCGTCCCGGCGATCACGCCGATGCTCTTGCCCTTCAGCCGCGGGTCGTCGAGGGCCGTCACACCGTCGAGTTCGCCCGCGCGGGTGACCAGCGTGTAGGCCGATCGATAATAGGGATTGGTGGTCTGGACGAGGTCGCTGCCGAAGGCCTGGCCCATGATGACGTCGCAGAGGCCGGTTCCGAGCGTGTTGCGCACGAAGCCCGGACCCTGCGTCAGCCAGTAGTAGCGGACCTTGATCTTCAACTCGTCGGCGATGATCGCCGCGATCTTGTTCTCGAAGCCGTCCTCCTTGCGTTCGGAGAACGGCATGTTGCCCGGATCACCGCAGACGCGCAGCACGTCCGTGGTGACGGTATCCGGCAGATGCTGGGCGAGCGCGCCCTGCGCCCCGAAGACGGTCAGGGCGCAGAGAACGGCGATCCGGGCAGGAGACGACATCAGCCGCCCATGCATTCCTTCTCCGCCTTCTTGGCGGTCTCGGGCTTGCCCTCGTGCTCGGAGGGACGGATACGCCCGATCGCGCCGGAGGCGCGCGCCTTGAGATAGACGTAGAGGTCGTCCGAGTAGCACATGACGTTCTTGTTGTCGCCGAAGGCCGGCATGACCTTCTGCTCGGCGGCGTTCACTTCCTGCTTGCCGCCCGCCAGGATGCCGATGAACTCCTCGTAGGAGAGGTGCTTCAGCGAGTCCTTGAGGGCCGGCGCGTAGGTCGAGCCCATGCCGTCCGGGCCGTGGCAGACGTGGCACTCGGCGTGATAGCGGCGGTAGCCCGAGTAGGTGTACCAGTCGAGCATCTTGCCGTCCTGGGTCACGTGGAACGTCGGGTGGCCCTCGGCGTCGAAGTACTTGCCGTCGTCGACCTTCACGGCCGCGTCCTTCTTCAGGAGCTTGTCATCCTGCTCGGCGGTCTTGTCGTTCGCGTTGAGCGAATTCGCCAGCTTGGGGTCGGCGGGCTTGGCATCCTCAGCATGTACGGCAACCGTCGAGACGGTCGCTAGGGCGAGGGCGGCGATAACCGGCCGCGTTACGATCTTGCTGAGGTTGAGCAACGCATGTGTCTCCCTTGATCGAGGCTCTTGGTCTCCCTCCGAGACGCAGCCTCTTGCGAGAAAGTCTAATCACAAGGATGCCGGCGCGGGAACCCGCGCCGGCACCATTTTTCACTTCAAACCCTGCGGCCGATTAGTTCGGCAGGGCGAAGACCGTCAGCTGACCGCCGAGGTTGGTGTACTGCGACAGAGCCGCGTAGCCGCCCACCGCGCCGAGGCCGGCGTTCGGGTCGGTCAGGCCGGCCGCGAGGCCGATGCCGGCCCAGCCGCCGACGCCCGAGAGGACGCCCACGTACTGCTTGCCCTTGTGCTGGTAGGTCATCACGTTGCCGATGATGCCCGACGGGGTCTTGAACTTGAACAGCTCCTTGCCGGTCTTGTCGTCGACCGCCTTCAGGTAGCCCTCAAGCGTGCCGTAGAACACGACGTCGCCAGCGGTGGCCAGAGCACCGGACCACACCGAGAACTGCTCGGGGTTCGTCCACTTGATCTTGCCGTTGACGCCGTCCCACGCGATGAAGTTGCCCATGCCGCCGTGCGAGTTCGGGGCCGGGTACATCGAGAGGGTCGCACCGACGTAGGGCTGGCCCGGGGTGTAGGTCACCCGGAACGGCTCGTAGTCCATGCAGACGTGGTTGGTGGGAACGTAGAACAGGTTGGTCTTCGGCGAGAAGGCCGCAGGCTGCTGATCCTTGGTGCCCAGCGCCGCCGGGCAGATGCCCTTGGAGTTGGTGTCCTCACCGTTCTGCTCGGTCGAGTACTTCGACACGACCAGCGGCCGGCCGTAGTTCTTCGAGCCCTTGTCCATGTCGACCTTGGTCGCCCAGTTGACGGCCGGGTCGAACTTCTCGGCGACGAGGAGGGTGCCGTCCGCGCGGTTCAGCGTGTAGCCGAAGCCGTTACGGTCGAAGTGGGTCAGGAGCGGCTGCTCCTTGCCGTCGATCTTCTGATCCGTGAGGATCATCTCGTTGATGCCGTCGTAATCCCACTCGTCGTGGGGGGTCATCTGGTAGACCCATTTGGCCATGCCGGTGTCCGGGTTACGCGCCCAGATGGTCATGGACCACTTGTTGTCGCCCGGACGCTGCTTGGGGTTCCAGGTCGAGGGGTTGCCCGAGCCATAGTACATCAGGTCGAGCTTGGGGTCGTACGAGAACCAGCCCCAGGTGCAGCCGCCGCCGGTCTTCCACTGATCGCCTTCCCAGGTCTTCAGGGAGGAGTCCTTGCCGATCGGCTTGCCGAGCGAGGTGGTCTTCTCCGGGTCGACGATCAGCTGATCGTCCGGGCCCTCGGAGTAGCCGCGCCACACCTTCTTGCCGGTCTTCAGGTCGTAGGCGGTGACGTGGCACTGCACGCCGAACTCGCCGCCCGAGATGCCGACGATGACCTTGTCCTTGACCGGCAGAACCGTCGCGGTGTTGGTCTCGCCCTTCTTCGGGTCGCCGTTCACGACCGACCAGTTGACCTTGCCGGTCTTGGCGTCGAGCGACACGAGGGTGGTGTCGGCCTGGTGCAGGAGGATGGCGCCGTCGGCGTAGGCCAGACCACGGTTGACCGTGTCACAGCACATGACCGGGATTACGGACGGATCCTGCTTCGGCTCGTACTTCCAGACGATCTTCGCGTCGTGGTCGAGGTCGAGGGCGTACACGATGTTCGGGAACGGCGTGTGCACGTACATCATGTTGCCGACGACGAGCGGCGAGCCCTCGTGGCCGCGCAGCACGCCGGTCGAGAACGTCCAGGCGACCTGCAGGTCCTTGACGTTCTTGGCGTTGATCTGGTCGAGCTTCGAGTAGCGCGTATTCGCGTAGTCTACCGTCTGAAGAACCTGTTCCGCCGGGTTGGCGATGCCCTTCATGACGCTTTCATTGGCCAGCGCCGGCGCGGCGACGGCCGCGACACCTGCGCCGAGCGCAAGGAGATGTACCGCTCTCATGGGTTCCTCCGACAAGTCTTGAGAGTTCTCACGGCGCGCGAAGAGAGTGGCGTCGCTCGGACTCCGACCTGACTGTTTGCGACAGGGATGGACGCCTCGGTAGCGGGCATAGTGGACTTCGAGGAGATCTACTGATCCCCTAGCCAGGAGCCGCCATCCCTGAGGCGTCTCCCTCGAAACCGAGGCTTGCCCGGACCTTAAGAGATTTTTGAGCGCCGTCAACTCGCTGTTCGACGCCTGTGGGCACACGGTGAAAGCTTCTTTTCGGGTGACACAGGCACGATGGATGTCATGCGTTCGCGAAAAGAAATGTTGCGACGCACAAGAGATGCTGCCTGCTCTGGCCTCGGTCTCACGGGGTTGTGTCCGTGTCCCATGCAGACCTTGCAAACAGGCGAGCTTTGCTGCGCTTAAGCATGCGTCCCCCGCGCGGTGGCCGGGATTTAGGCGCGCCCGGGCGCGCGGCCGTTGCAGGTCCGCGGACTGCACTGCAAGACGCTTCGGTGGCTATGGGTTGCCGAATTTTCCCGAATGCCCGCTGTGCGCCCAGTCGCCGCATCCCGCTTTTCCGCGGATCCCCGCCTGATCGGTGGGGTTCGCGCGCGACAAATTGCCGAATCATCCCGTTTTTGAGAATCGGTTTGGGTCGCGCACGCGGACCACTGGGTCGGTCGCGGAATCTGCGGGACGGCTCTGGCCGGCGTCAGACCGCGCCGACCGGCCCGGTGCTCTCGAACTCGGCCGTGTCGCCGATCAGGTCGGTCACGGAGATGTTGAGGCGACGGCCGTTGGACAGGCGGAGCTGGGCGTCGGGCTCGAGCCAGACCGGCCGCAGGCCCGCATAGCTGCCGTACAGATTGCCGTAGGCGACGACACCGCCTTCGCGCCTCTCGACCACAACCCGGTAGCGGACGCGGACGGCCTCACACCCTTCGGCCGACACGAGACCGCGCCCGGTCAGCGTCTTGAGGATCTCGTTCGGCTCGAACATACGCGGGACGCAGGGGCGGGATTAAGCGGCAACCTAATTGCCATTTAATCCCGGACCCGCGGCGAGTCACGCCCGCCAGTGCGGATTGTGCGGTCAGTGCCGCCGCGGCGTCATCGGTCCGGGTCGGCGCCGCCGCCGACAGGTTCGGCTTCCAGGGGACGGACCACGATGCGACCGGACTCGACCGAGAGGGCCAGCCGTCCCTGCTTCAGCGCCAGCGCCTTCTCGCCGAACAGCGTCCGGCGCCAGCCCTGCAGCGCCGGGACCTCGGCGTCGTCGTCGTCGGCGACCGCTTCCAGATCGTCGACCGTGGCGATGATCTTCGGCGCCACGCCCTCGGCCTCGCAGACCGCCTTCAGCAGGACCTTCAGGAGCTCGACGATCGCGCCGTTGCCGCCGCTCCGCCGCACGCGCTCGGGCATCCGGACGGCGCTCGTGTCGCGGGCGAGACCGCGCTCCACGGCGGCGACGATGTCGGCCCCGGTCCGGGAGCGCTCGAAGCCCGCGGGGATCGTCCGCAGCCGCCCGAGCGCCTCCGCGCTCCGCGGCGCCGCCGAGGCGATATCGATGACCGCCTCGTCCTTCAGGACGCGCCCGCGCGGCACGTTGCGCGTCTGCGCCTCGCTCTCGCGCCAGGCCGCGACCTCCATCAGCACGGCGATCTCCCGCGGCTTGCGCATGCGGCCGGAGAGGCGGCGCCACGCCTGCGCGGGATCGGCGCGGTAGGTCTCGGGGGACGTCAACACCGCCATCTCCTCGTCGAGCCACGCGCCGCGGTCGGTCCGCAGCAGCTCGGCGACGAGGACTTCGTAGATCTTCACCAAGTGGGTGACGTCGGACAGCGCGTAGGTCAGCTGCGCCTCCGAGAGCGGGCGCCGCGACCAGTCGGTGAAGCGGGAGGACTTGTCGATCTTGGCCTTCGCGACGTCGTTGACGAGCTGCTCGTACGAGACGGAATCGCCGTAGCCGCAGACCATGGCGGCGACCTGCGTGTCGAAGAACGGGTGCGGCAGGATCCCGCCGATCAGCCAGATGATCTCCAGGTCCTGGCGGGCGGAGTGGAACACCTTGACGGTGCCCTCGTCGGCCATGAGGGCGATGAACGGCCCGAGGTCGATCCCCGGCGCCAGCGGATCCACCAGGACGCCGGTCCCGTCCGGTGCCGCCATCTGGATCAGGCACAGTTTCGGATAATACGTCGTCTCGCGCATGAACTCCGTGTCGACGGTCACGAAGGGCTGCTCGGCGAGACGTGTGCAGATCTGGCGCAGCGCGTCAGTGGTGGTGATCAGGTCCATGCACCGGCTATACGCAACCGCGGCGGACATGGGGAGACGCGGCTTCGCAGGTCCCCATCTTTCACGCGTTCACGCGCGGCCCGGCGACCGCGATCACGCCACGGCCGCGACCGCCGCCTTCCGGCGCGCCCGCGCCTGCCGGCGGATCCGCAGCGCGTCGGCCCGGCGCTGCGCCTCGGCGCGCGCGAGCAGGCGGTCGAGGATGCCGGTCTCGATCCGCTCGCCGGTGGCCCCGTCGACGAGGCGGCGGATCCGGTCGACCCGGAACCCGCGATAGCCGCCGCGCCGGGCATCGATGCCGCCGAGCAGCGTCCGCCCCGGCCCGAGCCTGAGCTCGCGGGCGTCGAGGGAGCGGTTGCTCCAGGCCCCGGCCGCGTCCTCGTAGACGAGGTCGAAACGGCCCTCGAGGGGCAGCGTCCGCCACCCGGCCGCGGCGCGTTCGGGCGCCGCCTTCGCGGGGCGCTCCAGATCGAAAAAGAGGTTGTCGTTCATGGAGATGATATGGGGATTCGGGGTCTCCTGCGGTAGGCCGGCGGGCGAGTCGCGCGCGGCTTTCGGCGCCGTTCTGCGCGCCCCGCGCTTGACTTGGGGGGCCTCGCGTGAATGGTGCCGGCCTTCCCACAGAAGAAGCCCGTCATGCACCGTTACCGTTCCCACACCTGCGGGGCGCTCCGCCCGTCCGATGTCGGGCAGAGTGTCCGCCTCTCCGGCTGGTGCCACCGCATCCGCGACCACGGGGGCGTGCTGTTCGTCGATCTGCGGGACCATTACGGCCTGACCCAGTGCGTGATCGATTCCGACTCCCCGGCCTTCAAGGCCGCCGAGGCCGTCCGCTCGGAATGGGTCGTGCGGATCGACGGCCGTGTCCGCACGCGCCCGGCCGGCACCGAGAATGCCGAGCTGCCGACCGGCGCGGTCGAGGTCTACATCGACGACCTCGAGGTGCTGGGGCCGGCGGGCGAGCTGCCGCTGCCGGTCTTCGGAGACCTCGAGTATCCGGAGGAGACGCGGCTCCGGTACCGCTTCCTCGACCTGCGCCGGGAAAAGCTCCACGCCAACATCATGAAGCGCGGCGCGATCATCGACTCGCTCCGCCGCAGGATGCGGGACGGCGGCTTCTTCGAGTTCCAGACCCCGATCCTGACAGCCTCCTCGCCCGAGGGCGCCCGCGACTACCTCGTGCCGTCGCGGGTCCATCCCGGCAAGTTCTACGCGCTCCCGCAGGCGCCGCAGCAGTTCAAGCAGCTGACGATGATCGCGGGCTTCGACCGCTACTTCCAGATCGCGCCGTGCTTCCGCGACGAGGATGCCCGCGCCGACCGCTCGCCGGGCGAGTTCTACCAGCTCGACATCGAGATGAGCTTCGTCACCCAGGAGGACGTGTTCCAGGCGGTGGAGCCGGTGCTGCGCGGCGTGTTCGAGGAGTTCGCCGAGGGCAAGCGCGTCACCAAGGAATTCCCGCGGATCACCTACGCGGACTCGATGCTGAAGTACGGCGTCGACAAGCCGGACCTGCGCAACCCGCTGATCATCGCCGACGTCTCCGACCTGTTCGCCCGCGAGGACGTGGCGTTCAAGGCATTCAAGGGCGTGGTCGCTTCCGGCGGCGTCGTCCGGGCGATCCCGGCGACCGGCGCGGCGAGCCAGCCGCGCTCGTTCTTCGACAAGCTCAACGACTGGGCCCGCTCCGAGGGCGCGCCCGGCCTCGGCTACGTCGTGTTCGAGGAGGAGAACGGCGCGCTCACCGGCAAGGGACCGATCGCCAAGTTCATCCCGGCGGAGGTTCAGGCCCTGATCGCCGAGCGCTCCGGCGCGAAGGCGGGCGACGCCGTGTTCTTCTCCGCCGGTCCGGAGGCCAAGGCGGCCGGGCTCGCCGGCAAGGCGCGCGTCCGGATCGGCGACGAGCTGGGCCTCTGCGACAAGGACCAGTACGCGTTCTGCTGGATCACCGACTTCCCGATGTACGAGTGGAGCGAGGAGGAGAAGCGGATCGACTTCTCCCACAACCCGTTCTCGATGCCGAACATCGACCGCGAGGAGTTCCTCGCGCTCGACCTCGACGCCCTCGCGAGCGAGGACGAGAACGGCGCGAACACCAAGCGGATCCTGGACATCAAGGCGTTCCAGTACGACATCGTCTGCAACGGCGTGGAGCTGTCCTCGGGCGCGATCCGCAACCACCGTCCGGACGTAATGGAGAAGGCCTTCGCCATCGCGGGCTACGGGCACGAGGTGCTGGAGCAGAAGTTCGGCGGCATGCTCAACGCCCTGCGCATGGGCGCCCCGCCGCACGGCGGCATCGCGCCGGGCGTGGACCGCATCGTCATGCTCCTGTGCAACGAGCCGAACATCCGCGAGGTCGTGCTGTTCCCGATGAACCAGCGCGCCGAGGACCTGATGATGGGCGCGCCCTCCGAGGCGACCCCCAAGCAGCTGCGCGAGCTGCACATCCGCCTCAACCTGCCCGAGAAGAAGGCCTGAGGCGCCCGTAGTCCCCCGCGGTGGCGAGCCTCGTCGCGATCGTCGTTGCCCACGACAGCGCCGACGTGCTGCCGGCCTGTCTCGCGGCGCTCGCCGGCGAGCATGTGCCGGCGATCGTCGTGGACAATGCCAGCCGGGACGCCTCCGCGTCGGTCGCGGAGGCGGCCGGCGCGCAGGTGATCCGCAACGCCCGCAACGAGGGCTACGGCCGCGCCAACAACCGGGGCGTCCGCGCGGCCGAGACGGCGGAGCACGTCCTCGTCGTCAACCCGGACGTCGTGCTGCGGCCGGGCACCGTGGACGCCCTGCTGGACGCGGCCCGCACCTGGCCGGATGCCGGGCTTATCGCCCCGCGCCTCGTCGAACCCGACGGGCGCTTCTTCTTCCAGGCGCGGTCCCTGCTCGCGCCCTACCTGACCAATCCCGCGGGCCGGCTCGCGCTGCCGCAGGGCGATGCCTGCGCGCCGTTCCTCTCCGGGGCCTGCCTGATGATGCCGCGCGCCCTGTTCCTCGATCTCGGCGGCTTCGACGAGAACATCTTCCTGTTCTACGAGGACGATGACCTGTGCCGGCGCGTGGCCGACAGCGGCCGCGCCCTGATCCACGTCCACCGCGCCGAGGCGCTGCACGGTCGCGGCCGATCGTCGGCGCCGGAGCCGGGACGGGTGTTCCGCGCGCGCTGGCATCAGGCGTGGTCGCGCGCCTATGTCAGCCGGAAGTACGGCCTCCCGGACCCGAGCCTCGCCATCCTGGGCGGCAACCTGCCGAAGGCGCTGCTGTCGGGTCTGGTGCTCCGGCGGGCCGGGCTCGAGCGCTACGGCGGCTCGGCCGCGGGCGCCCTCGCCTTCCTGCGCGGCCGGACCGCGCTGGCCCACGAGGGTCTGACCGGATGAGCGCGCCGACGATCGCGACCGCGCTGGCGCGCGGGCGCAACGGCTTCACCGGCCTGCGGCTGATGCTGGCTCTGGCCGTCGTTGTGTCCCACGCGTTCAGCGTCGCGACCGGCGCGGCGGGCGACGAGCCCCTCGCCCGGCTCACCGGCTACACGCTGGGCGAACACGCGGTGAACGGATTCTTCGCGGTGTCGGGCTTCCTGGTCACCATGAGCTGCGACCGCCGCGGCCTCCGGGACTACGCCCTCGCCCGGACCCTGCGGATCCTCCCGGGACTCGTGGCGGCGACGCTCGTCGTCGCGCTCGGGCTCGGCGCGGCCCTGACCCGCCTGCCCGTCACCGAATACTGGCGCGATCCCGCCCTGTGGTCGTTCATCCGCGGGACGCTGACGACCTTCAAGAGCAACGCCGCCCTCCCCGGCGTCTTCGAAGCGAATCCCTACCGGGCGCCCCTCGGCACGGTCTGGACGCTCAAATACGAGGTGCTGTGCTACCTCGGCGTCCTCGTCGCAGCCCTGTGCGGCCTGCTCCGGCGCCGGTGGTCGGCGCCCCTGATCGTGGCCGGCCTGACGCTCGCCCTGACGATCGCCTGCGGCCTCCGCGGTCCGGACCTACCCAAGGGCACCGAGACGGCGCTGCGCCTGCCGCTGATCTTCGCGGCCGGGGCGTGTCTCTACCTGTGGCGCGACCGCCTGCGTGTCTCGGCGGCGGCCCTCGCCTGCCTGGTCTTCGGCGCCTTCGTCCTCGCGCGGACGCCGGCCTACCCGGCCCTTCTGTTCCTCGCCGAGGCCTACGGCGTGGTCTGGCTCGCCCTCGGCCCCCTCGCGCGCGGCCTTTTCGACCCTGCGGCCGACCTCTCCTACGGGATCTATCTCTACGGCTGGCCGGTCCAGCAGGCCCTGCACGCCCTGTGGCCGGCCGCCTCCGGGCCCGCGCTGCTGGTGCCGGCCCTCGCCCTAACGCTGCCGGTCGCGGCGCTGTCCTGGTACGGGGTCGAGCGGCCGGCCCTGTCGCTGAAGGCGCGCGCGCTCGGGCGGCGCCGCCTCGGCACGATCGAGCCGGCCGGGCCGTGACCGCCGCAGGCCCGCTTCCGCCGCTCGCGGCGCTGGGTCTGGCGGCGCGGATGCTGGAGGCGAACGGCTTCGCGATCGTCGCCCGGAACGAGCGCGGCGACAGCCTGTACCTGCGGCGACCGGACTGCGCCTGGCACCTGCGCGTCTCGAACCACCGGCGCACCGCCAAGCAGCGCGCCCGGCGCTCCGATATCCTCGCGAGCCTCGTCATCGACGGGCCGCGCTCCTCGGATCAGATCGGGAACCTCGTCCGCGAGGCCGTCCGGAACTTCGAGGCCGCCCTGGCGCGGATGGCGGATCAGGCGTCCGCGGCGGGGTCGCGGAAGTAGGGCTCCACGGTGCCCTTCAGCTTCACCGTCATCGGGTTGCCGGCCCGGTCGAGGGTCTTGCCGGCCGAGAGGCGGACCCAGCCCTCGCTCACGCAGTACTCCTCGACGTTCGTCTTCTCGACGCCCTTGAACCGGACACCGACGCCGCGCTCCAGCACCTTCTCGTCGTAGAACGGGCTGTTCGGGTTGGAAGCGAGGCGGTCGGGGGGCGTGTCGGTCATCGTCCGGATCTCGGATGGTCTTCGTGGAGGGCTCCGCCGGTACGGGAATCCGCGCCCGCGCGCAACGCCGCGAGCAGGTCGGCGATCCGCCCGCTCTGGAGCAGCGGAACCAGCCGCGTCACCGCGTCGTGCGGGAGGTCCCACCACGCCGCCGCCACGAGCGCCTCCACGGTCGCCGCGTCGAAGCGGTGGCGCACGACCTTGGCCGGGTTGCCCGCCACCACGGCGTAGGCCGGCACGTCGCGGGTCACCACGGCGCGGGCCGCCACCACGGCCCCGTGCCCGACGGTCACCCCCGAGAGGATCATGCAGCCCGATCCGAGCCAGACATCGTGCCCGATCACCACGTCGCCCCGGGAGGCGTGGAAATCCTCCGGCGCCGCGGCGTCCGGGAACAGCCCGCGCATCGCCGCGAACGGATAAGTCGACGCCCAGTCGAGGCGGTGATCGCCGCCGAGCAGGATCTCGACCTTGTCAGCGATGGAACAATAGCGGCCGATCGTCAGCCGCCGCCCGCTCTCCGGGAAGCGGACTTTTGGACGCCCGTACGAATAAGCGCCTATGGAGAACCCGTGGGTCCTCGCCAGCTCGGCGAGGTGGATCCGGGTCTCGTTGTGCGGGTTGCGCCCCCTGCGCAGCCGGTGCAACAGACCGGTCATGACGCGAGCCCGCGCGATGCGCGACCGCGTCGTCCTCGGTGAAAAAGGTGAGCGGGAGCGTGGGCGATGGCCGATAACATGTCCGAGGACCTCAAGGCCGGGGCGCTCGTCTACCACCGCCTGCCCAAGCCCGGGAAGCTGGAGATCCAGGCGACCAAGCCGCTCGGCAACCAGCGCGACCTCGCCCTGGCCTACTCGCCCGGCGTCGCCGCGGCCTGCATGGCGATCCACGACGACCCGCAGCAGGCCGCCGAACTCACGGTGCGCCAGAACCTCGTGGCGGTGCTGTCCAACGGCACGGCGGTGCTCGGCCTCGGCGATATCGGCCCGCTGGCCTCGAAGCCCGTGATGGAGGGCAAGGCCGTCCTGTTCAAGAAGTTCGCCGGCATCGACGTCTTCGACATCGAGGTCGACCAGAAGGACGTGTCGAAGCTCGTCGACGTCGTCTGCGCCCTCGAGCCGACCTTCGGCGGCATCAACCTCGAGGACATCAAGGCGCCCGAGTGCTTCGAGGTCGAGGAGCAGTGCCGGGCCCGGATGAACATCCCGGTCTTCCACGACGACCAGCACGGCACCGCGATCATCGTGGCCGCCGCCGTCCTCAACGGCCTGGAACTCGCCGGCAAGAACCTGTCCGACGTCCGGATCGTCACGTCCGGCGCCGGCGCGGCGGCTCTGGCCTGCCTCAACCTCCTCGTGTCGCTCGGAGCGACCCGCGAGAACATCACGGTCACCGACATCAAGGGCGTCGTCTACAAGGGCCGCGCCGAGCTGATGGACCGGTGGAAGGACGTCTACGCCCAGGAGACCGACAAGCGGACGCTCGCCGAGGTGATCCCGGGGGCGGACGTGTTCATCGGCCTGTCGGCCGGCGGCGTGCTCAAGCCCGAGTACCTGAAGGAGATGGCCGAGAAGCCGCTGATCATGGCGCTCGCCAACCCCTACCCGGAGATCATGCCGGATCTGGCCGAGAAGGAGCGGCCGGACGCCATGATCTGCACCGGCCGGTCGGACTTCCCGAACCAGGTCAACAACGTCCTGTGCTTCCCCTACATCTTCCGCGGGGCGCTCGATGTCGGCGCCCACAAGATCAACGAGGAGATGAAGAAGGCCGCCGTCAAGGCGATCGCGGGCCTGGCCCACGAGACCACCTCGGACGTGGTCGCCCGCGCCTACGGCGGCGAGGCCCGGCCGTTCGGACCCAAATCCCTGATCCCGAGCCCGTTCGACCCGCGCCTGATCCTGCGCATCGCCCCGGCGGTGGCCAAGGCCGCGATGGATTCCGGCGTCGCCGGCCGGCCGCTCCCGGACCTCGACGCCTATGTCGAGAGCCTCGACCGGTTCGTGCACCGGTCCGGCCTGATCATGAAGCCGCTGTTCTCGAAGGCGAAGGCCGAGCCCAAGCGCGTGATCTACGCCGAGGGCGAGGACGAGCGCGTGCTCCGCGCTGTCCAGGCGATCGTCGAGGACAAGGTCGCCCTGCCGATCCTGGTCGGCCGGCCGCGGGTGGTCGAGACCCGCCTGAAGCGCTTCGGCCTGTCGATGGTGCACGGCCGCGACTTCGAGCTGATCGATCCCGAGGACGATCCCCGTTACCGCGCCTACGTCCAGACCTATCTGGAAGTCGCCGGTCGCCGCGGCATCACGCCGGACGCGGCCCGGACCCTGGTCCGCACCAACAACACGGTGATCGGCGCCATCGCGGTCCGCCGCGGCGAGGCCGACGCGCTGATCTGCGGCCTGGAGGGCCGCTTCGAGACGCGCCTGCGCATCATCCGCGACGTGATCGGGCTCGCGCCGGGCGTGGAGCAGTGCGCCGCGATGAGCCTCGTGGTGACGCATAACGGCGCCTACTTCCTGGCCGACACCCATGTCCGCCAGAACCCCACCGCCGAGGAGATCGCCGACGTGGCGCAGGCCTGCGCCAGCCACGTCAGCCGGTTCGGGATGACGCCGAAGATCGCGCTCCTCAGCCACTCGGATTTTGGCCAGTCGGATTCGCCCTCCGCGATGAAGATGCGCGACGCCCTCGCGCTCCTGCACACGCGGAACCCCGAGCTGCAGGTCGACGGCGAGATGCAAGCCGATTCCGCCCTCAACGAGATGGTGCGCGAGCGCGTCCTGCCGGGCTCGCGCCTCAAGGGCGCGGCCAACGTCCTGATCTTCCCGAACCTCGACGCCGCCAACATCGCCTTCCAGTTCGCGAAGGTGCTGGCGGACGCGCTGCCGGTCGGCCCGCTCCTGATCGGCCCGGCTAAGCCCGCCCACATCCTGACGCCGTCGGTGACGGCGCGCGGCATCGTCAACGTCACGGCCGCCGCCGTGGTCGAGGCCCAGGCGGACGAGGCCGTCGCGCGCGCCGAGGAGGGCGGCGTCGGCATGCTCTCGGAGTGAGGGGCGCCCGTCGGCGGCCGCCAGCGTGGCCGTCGATTTGCTTGCCCGCCCCGGGACCACGAAACCACCGGGAGACGACGCGATGTGCGCGGGCGACGATCCAACCTGCCACGCCTTCGAGGAGCACCGCCGCCGGTTCCGGCGGGATCTCGAGCCTGAGCGGCGCGCCTTCCTTAAGAGCGGCTTCGCGGCGACCGGCGCCGCGGCCGCGGCCCTCGCGGCCGGCGGTCCGTCGCTCGTGAGCCCGGCCCTGGCCCAGGCGAGCGGCGCCAAGATCGCCGCCACGGCGCATTACCACCTGCCGGCGAATGCCGAGACGGTCCACTGGGGCTTCTTCAGCCGCAGCCTCAAGCCCAAGGTCGAGATCGGCTCGGGCGACTTCGTCACGATCGAGACGCTCACCCACCAGGCGAGCGACGATGCCGAGCGCATGATCCAGGGCGATCCGGGCGCCGAGAGCGTCTATCTCTGGACCAAGGACAAGATGGGCGTCTCGCCCCGCGGAGCCGGCGCCATGGACGCCAAGGTCGGCCCCGGCGGTGGCCTCGGCGTGCACATCTGCACCGGCCCGGTGGCGATCCGCGGCGCCGAGCCCGGCGACGTCCTGGAGGTGCGCATCCTCGACGTCGCCCCCCGCCCCTGCGCCAATCCCAGGTACAAGGGACTGGCCTTCGGCAGCAACGCGGCGGCGTGGTGGGGCTACCACTACAACGACCTGATCACCGGCGATAAACCCCGGGAGGTCGTGACCATCTACGAGGTCGACGCCACCGGCGAGCGCGACTGGGCCCGGGCGGTCTACAGCTTCCGCTGGCCCGGCGTGACCGACCCGTTCGGCGTCTCCCACCCGACCATCGACTATCCCGGCCTGCCGGTGGACCACACGAAGACCCAGAAGACCTTCGAGGTCCTGAAGGGCATCCGCGTGCCGATCCGGCCGCATTTCGGCACGATGGGCGTCGCGCCCGCCGAGGCCGACCGGGTGAACACGATCCCGCCGAGCTACACCGGCGGCAACATCGACAACTGGCGGATCGGCAAGGGCGCGACCCTCTACTACCCGGTGGCGGTGCCGGGCGCCCTGTTCTCCGTGGGCGATCCCCACGCCAGCCAGGGCGATTCCGAACTGTGCGGCACCGCGATCGAGTGCTCGCTCACCGGCACCTTCCAGTTCATCCTGCACAAGAAGGCGGACCTGCCCGGCACGCCGCTGGAGGCGCTCGACTTCCCGATGATCGAGACCCGGGACGACTGGGTTCTGTCCGGCTTCAGCTACCCGAACTACCTGCGGGATCTCGGTCCGGACGCGCAGAGCGCGATCTTCCAGAAATCCTCGATCGACCTCGCCATGCGCGACGCCTTCCGGAAGATGCGCCAGTTCCTGATGCACGCGAAGGGCCTCACCGAGGACGAGGCGATCTCGCTGATGTCGGTGGCGGTCGATTTCGGGATCACGCAGGTCGTGGACGGCAACTGGGGCGTCCACGCCGTGGTCAAGAAGGCGATCTTCTCCGATCGCGTCGCCTGACGCCTGACCCGGTCACGCGGCCTTCGCGGCTCCGGTCATCGTCATGAGGCCGGCGATGACCCGGTAGGTCTCGGTCCAGGCTTCCCGGACCTCCGGCGTGAAGTCCGGGCCGAGCCCCTGCTCCAGGGTCCAGAGCAGTGCCGCCCCGACCGCCTCGAAATGCGCCTGCAGCGCGCCGTAGCCGACGTGCCGGTCCCCGAGATCGCGCACGGCGGCGACGAGCGCCTCCGGCTTGTCGAGGTTGGCCACCGCCAGTGCCAGCATGGCGACGAGTTTGCGCTTCTGCGCGGTCATGTCGTCCGGGAAGAGCGACCGGACCTGCGGCGCGATGTCGAACAGGCGTCCGTAGAACAGCTCTGCCGCGGTGTCGCCGAGCGCCTGCACCGTCGCGAAGCTGCGCTGCACGATCGCGACCTGGGCGGCGGAGACCGCGTAGGACACGCGAACGCTCGCCAGGAACCGTTCGACCTCGGCGGTCAGACGGTCCGACTGGTCCGACAGGGCGGAGGCCGCCGCGAGAACCTGGCTCGCGGCCAGGCCGGTGCCCTCGGCCGCCTGCGCGACGCCGGTCATGGTCGTGGTGACCTCGCCTGTGCCGGTGGCCGCCTGCCCGACGTTGCGGACGATCTCCTGGGTCGCCGCACCCTGTTCCTCGACAGCCGCCGCGATCGTGGTCGCCGCCCCGTTGATCTCGCGGATCCGCGCGGTGATCGCCGCGATGGCCTCCACCGCCTGCCCGGTGGACGCCTGCACCTGCGCGATCTGACCGGAGATCTCGTCGGTGGCCTTGGCGGTCTGCGCGGCGAGGGCCTTCACCTCGGAAGCCACCACCGCGAAGCCGCGGCCGGCTGCGCCCGCGCGGGCCGCCTCGATGGTGGCGTTGAGCGCCAGCAGGTTGGTCTGCTCGGCGATCGACGAGATCAGCCCCACGACGGCACCGATCTGGTCCACGGCGCTGCTCAGGTCCTGGACGCGCGCGGCGGTCCGGTCGGCCTCGGCCGCGGCCCTCTGCGCGAGATCCGCCGATCCGTCGGCCTGCCGCCCGATCTCCTGGACGGAGGTGCCGAGCTCCTCCGCGGCCGCCGCCACGGTGTTGACGTTGCTCGAGGCCCGCTCGGCGGCGGCCGCGACCGCCGTCGACTGCCCGGCCGTCTGGGTGGCCGTCGCGGTCATCGTCTGCGCCGTGACCTGCAGGGCGTTGGCCGAGGACGCGACCGAGCCGATCATGCCTCCGACGGCCTCCTCGAACCGTTGCGCCATCTGGCGCAGGCTGTCCCGGCGCTGGTCGTCGGCGTCCAGCCGCGCCCGCTCGGCCCCGGCCTCGAGGTCGCGCGTGCGGATCAGATTGTCCCGGAAGGCCTGCACGGCCACCATGATCGGCGCGAACTCGTTCCGGTACGCTCGCACCGGGACGGCGACGGCGGTGTCGCCCCCCGTCAGCGCGCGCATCGCGGTGGCGATGATCCGGAGGGGGCGCAGCACGCCCCCGAACAGAGCCATGAGGCCCAGCCCGACGAGCAGCAGGACGGCCAGCAGCGCCGCGGCACTGTGCAGGAGAACGCCGTCCGCCTCCGCGGCGAGGCTCTCGGCCCGCGCCACCATCTCGGCGAGGGCGGCATTAGCGAGATCGACGATCGTCATCTGCTCGACGCTGTTTCGCTTACGGAGGTCTTGGAACGCGATGGGGGACGCGCGATGCTGGCTCAGGGCGTCGAAGATCGCGCGCGCCGCCTCCGCCGCCTCGCCCTCGAAATTGCTGCGCTTGGCCTTCTCGAACGCGGACCGCACGGCGTCCGAGCTCTGGGCGGCGGCCTCGCTGGTGCTCGACCACGCCGACTGGACCCGCGCCCGCTCCTCGGCCGCCGCCACGGTCTCGGGCAGCGACCACGACGTTCCCGCCGCCAGCGAGGTCTGCACGCGCAGGGCGACGTTCCCGATCGCGACACGGGTCGCCCAGGCAGACCGCTTGAGGACGAGGTAGTGCTGCAGGACGGCGTCGGAGCGCGGAATAGCCGAATCCACGGCGTCCGTGGTCGCCGTCAGCGCGTCGAGAAGTTCCTGAAAGGCCGTCAGCACGGCGGGCAGCAGCGCCGGGTCCCGCTTCGGCTTCGGTACGCGCAGGGCTTCATCGATCCGGGGGCGGAGCAGGTTCACGGCGTCCTGAGCCGCGTTGAGCCTCGCCATCGTCGCCGTCACGGAGGGCAGATCCCGGTCCCGCAGCAGGTCCTGAACGCTCGCGAAGCCCGCGACCATCGCGTCCCGGTTCGTCGCGTAGGCCTTCAGGCTCTCCGGGTCGGCGGAGGCATCCCCGCCCAGGGCGAGCGCTGCCCCCCGCTCGAGGCGTGTCGGCAGGATCGTCCCGAGCAGCTGGCGACTCGCGCGGGTCAGCGTGACCGCGTCCCGGGCCTGTCGCGCCTGAAGACGCGCGTCGAATAGAGCATTCCCCGCGTAGGCCAGTAACATCATCGCCATTGCGAGTATCGTCGTGCACATGACGACTCGAATCGAGACATAGCCAAGCCATCTCATCGCGTGAACATTCCGATGTGCGAGTGGGATCTGCGTGTTGCTCGCATCATAGGGCGAACGGCGCGCGCGTTCACGCTGCCGCTCGGCAGTGTTCGACAGTCTATCGCACCGACGTATTTTGCGAGCGGTGCGCTCTATTCCGGATTCAGAGGAGAATCGACATCAACCAATAAAAAAGTTGGGTTCGTGAATTAAGCCGGCGTTACCGCGGCGATGTCGGTCGGCAGGCGCACGCTCACCGATCCGGCGGCGTGCGGTGAGCGCCGGTGCGACGGTCACGAGGCCGCCGTCGGCCTCGGCACGCGTGAGCTCTCCCGCGCGACGGGCCCGGGCCATCGTGCGAGACCGGACCGCGGCGACGAGCGAGGCCCTGCCCGGGACCGGCGCCCGCGCCGCGCGGATCAGGGCGCGTCGTCCGCGAGCTCGACCCGCCCGTCCAGGCCGATGATGCGCCCGAGGCCGCGGACGCGGTTCAGCAGGCGGTCCCCGTTCAGGGCCTCCCAGTCCCGCGGCAGGCGCAGCACCACCCGTCCCTCCTCGACGGTGAGCGGCGCCCGTCCGAGGGCGCCGTCCATGCCGGCGGAGATCGGGAAGGCGATCCGGAGCAGGGCGCCCAGGAGGCGGGCGCGCTCGAACAGGCGCGGACCGGCCACGCTCCGGAGCATCGGGTTCGCCTTCTCGGGGGCCAGGCCGGTGTGCCTCAGGGACACCGCCAGGGCGAGATAGGCCCGGCCCGGATGATCCACGCCGACGAACGCGGCATTCTGGATCACCGCGATGCTCTGCTCACCGCGGTAATCCGGATGCGCCCGCCAGCCGACGTCGGACAGCAGGCAGCCGGCGTGCCGCAGACGGCGCTCGTCGGTGGTCTCGTGGCCGTCCAGGGTCGCGACGAACCGGTCCGTCCAGGTGATCAACTCCTCGCCGTGGCGGGGCGAGCGCGCGCGCAGAACGTTGAATTCCGACGCCGAGGCCAGCAGCGGATCGATCAGACGGGTGTCGCGGTCGAGCTGCTCGAACAGCAGGCCCTCGCGCACGCCCGATGCCGAGATCGCCACCTCGCGGGGGCGCCCGACCCGGATGATCTCCTCGAGGACGACGGCGCCGTAGGCGAGGAGCGGGCGCCGCGCCTCGGAGATCGCGTCGACGTCCTGCAGCAGCGCCACGTCGGTCTGCTCGACGACCTGCAGGAAGCTGAGTTCGTCGGTGGGCTCCACCGTGTAGCCGTGCATCACGTGGACGGGGTAGCCGCGGGCCGCCTGGTGGAGCCGCGCGATGGCCCGCCACGTGCCGCCGACCGCGTAGAAGGTCCGCCCGCGCAGGGTCTCGAGCTGCGGGGCGGCCTTGCGCATGTACTCGCGGACGATCTTGGCGGCCTTCTTGACCGAGCCGCCGGACAGGTCCTGCAGGGCGAGGCCGCCGAGGGGCATGGTCACCCCTTGTCCGACGACCGCCCCGCGGACGTCCACGAGCTCGAGCGAGCCGCCGCCCATGTCGCCCACGACGCCGTTCGGCGCGTGGAATCCCGAGACCACGCCGAGGGCCGACAGCTCGGCCTCGCGCCGCCCGGAGAGGAGCTGGATCTCCTGGCCACAGGCCGCCTCGGCGGCGCGGAGAAAGTCGGGACCGTTCTCGGCGTCCCGCGCCGCCGCCGTGGCGAGGACGTACACCTGCCTGACGCGCATCGTCTGGCACAGCACCCGGAACCGCGCCAGGGCGGCGAGTGCGCGCGTCACCGCCTCCTCGTTGAGGCGGCCGGTCGTCAGGACGTTGCGGCCGAGGCCGCAGAGCACCTTCTCATTGTAGAGCGGCGTCGGCGCCCGGGTCAGTCCGTCGTACGCGACGAGGCGGACCGAGTTGGAGCCGATGTCGATGATCGCCACAGGATGGCGCGCGGTGCTGTCGATCGCCTCCGCGTCGTGCGCGAGGGTGAGGTTGGCAAGAGGGCTGCCCAAACGTCCGAGTCCTTCATCAGCCCGGCGCGCCTGCCGGCGCGCCGTGCGGGAGGTTTAGCCCAGCGACGCCGCGCAGCGAAACTCAGCTGCGTTGGGCGCGGCGGCTCAGCGCCCGCGGGCTCGACTTCTTCGAGGCCTTGCCGCGCCCAGAGAGGCTGGGATTGGTCATGAAATACTTGTGGGCGTTGAACGGCTCCTCGCCCTCGGCGGGCTGGATCCGCTCGCAGCCGCCCGAGGCGAGGAGCCGCCAGCTCTGGCGGTTGTCGAGCAGGTTGGCCAGCATGATCTGGTCGAGCACCTGCTGATGCACCGTCGGGTTGGTGATCGGCAGCAGCGCCTCGACGCGGCGGTCGAGGTTCCGGCTCATCAGGTCGGCGGAGGAGATGTAGACCGTCGCCTTGGGGTGCGGCAGCCCGACGCCGTTGCCGAAGGCGTAGATTCGTCCGTGCTCCAGGAAGCGACCGACGATCGACTTGACCCGGATCGTCTCCGACAGGCCGGGGATGCCCGGGCGCAGGCAGCAGATGCCGCGGACCACGCAGTCGATCTGAACCCCGGCCGCCGAGGCGTCGTAGAGCGCATCGATGATCTGGCTGTCGACCAGGGAGTTGCACTTGATCCAGATCGCGGCCGGGCGCCCGGCCTTCGCGTGCGCGACCTCGGCCTCGATGTGCTCAAGGAGCTTGTTCTTGGCGGTCAGCGGCGAGACCGCCATGCGCTCCAGCTCGGCCGGCTCGGCGTAGCCGGTGATGAAATTGAAGATCCGCGACACGTCCCGCGCGATCGCGGGGTCCGCCGTGAAGAACGACAGGTCCGTATAGATGCGCGCGGTGATCGGGTGGTAGTTGCCGGTGCCGACGTGGCAGTAGGTGACGAGCTTGTCGCCTTCCCGCCGGACCACCAGCGACAGCTTGGCGTGGGTCTTCAGCTCGACGAAGCCGAACACGACCTGCGCGCCCGCCTTCTCGAGGTTGCGCGCCCAGCGGATGTTGGCCTCCTCGTCGAAGCGCGCCTTCAGCTCCACGAGGGCGGTGACGGACTTGCCGAGTTCCGCGGCCTCGGCGAGGGCCGCCACGATCGGCGAGTTGGACGAGGTTCGGTAGAGAGTCTGCTTGATCGCGACCACGTTCGGGTCACGGGCGGCCTGCGCGAGGAACTGCACCACCGAATCGAATGATTCGTAGGGGTGGTGGACGATGAAGTCCTTCTGCCGAATCGCCGCGAACACGTCGCCGCCGCTCTCCCGGATGCGCTCCGGGAAGCGGGGATTGTAGGGCTTGAACTTCAGGTCGGGCCTGTCGATGCCGACGACCTGGGACAGCTCATTCAGGGCCAGCATGCCCTCCACGAGGAAGATCGCGTCCGCGGCGATCTCCAGTTCGTCGGCGACGAAGCTGCGCAGATCCTCCGACATGCCCGCCTCGACCTCGAGACGGATCACGACGCCGCGCCGCCGCTGCTTCAGCGCCGTCTCGAAATGCAGGACGAGGTCCTCCGCCTCCTCCTCGATCTCCAGGTCGGAATCGCGGACCACGCGGAACGCGCCGCTGCCCTTGACGAGGTAGCCCGGGAAGAGCCGCCCGGTGAACATCCCGATCACCTGCTCGATGGTGATCAGACGGGCGGAAGTCTCGCTGTCGCTCACCGGCAGGCGCACGAAGCGGTCGATGACGCCCGGCAGCCGGATCAGGGCGCGCAGCAGCCGGCCGTCCTTCGGCCGCACCAGCATCAGCGCGATGGTGGTGCCGAGATTCGGGATGAACGGGAACGGGTGGGCCGGATCGATCGCCAGCGGCGTCAGGACCGGGAAGACGTGGTTGAGGAAGTACTCCTCCAGCCACGCCGCCTGCTCGGCCGTGAGGGCCGCGGGCTCGACGATGTCGATGTCGCTCGTGTGCAGCTCCGTGCGCAGTTCCCGCCAGCGGGCCTGCTGGTCGGCGGCGAGGCGCGACACCTCGGCGCCGATCCGGACGAGTTGCTCGGACGGCGACAGGCCGTCCTGCGACGGGACCGTGATCCCCGCCCGCACCTGATCGATGAGGCCGGCCACGCGGACCATGAAGAATTCGTCCAGATTGTTGGCCGAGATCGACAGGAAGCGGAGGCGCTCCAGGAGCGGGTGGTTGGGGTTCGACGCCTCTTCCAGCACCCGCCGGTTGAACTGCAGCCAGGACAGCTCGCGGTTCACGTACCGCTCCGGTGAGTGGCGCAGGGTTCGCCCGGCTTCCACAACCGGCTCGCGGGCCGCGCCGACCGGCGGCTCCGCGGGAGTCGCGGCCGCCGCGGCCGGCCACTCGTCGTTGGCGTCCGGAATGGCTTCCGCCGGAGCCGCCGCCCCCGCGACCGGATCGGCCTGCAGGCGCTTGGGCGCGACCGCCCGCCGCGTCGCCGGACTGGCCGTCGCGCGCCGACGGGGCTCGGGCGCCTCATCGGCGGCGTCGCGGTCCACGGGCTTCTGCGTCGATTCCATCCCGGATCCCTGTCTCTGCTCCTCGCGGCGGCGGAGCGTGTATCACCCTAGACCGGCGGCCTTCACGACAGTTTCGTGACGGCCACTGCATTCCTCCTTCAGGCGTTCGGGTCCGGCTCGTCCTCCAGCCCCATGCGGCGCAGGACGGCCAGCGCGAGCGGCCGGCTGATGCGGCGGCCGCGCCCGAGGGCGTCGCGGTCGAGCTCGGCGACGACGTCGCGGGCTCGGCCCAGCGACCGGTCGATCCGCAGGGCCAGCGCCTCGATGACGCCGAGATCGACCACCAGCTGCCGGTCCACGAACAGCTTGACCAGGACGGCGCGCAGGAGCGCGTCGTCCGGCGCCTCGATGGCGATGCGCGGCGCGAGGCGAAGCCGCGAGCGCAGATCCGGCGTCGTGAGGCCGAGGGCGTCGATACCCGTGGCGCTGGTCAGCAGAACCGGGCAGCCCCGCTCGCGGGCGCGGTTGAGCAGGTGGAACAGCGCCGCCTCATCGCGCCGCTCCGCCCGGTCGATGTCCTCCACGACCAGCGCCCCGTTGGAGACGAGGTGCTGGACCGCGTCGGCACCCAGCTCGGCGGCCGGGAGGGTCCAGGCGTGGGCCCGCTCGGCCCAGATCGCCGCGAGGTGGCTTTTGCCGCTGCCGGAGGGGCCGGTGAGGACCAAGACGCTGTCAGGCCAGTCCGGCCACGCCTCGATCAGCGCGTAGGCGGCCTCGTTGGCCGGTCCGACGAGGAAATCCTCGCGCCCGTAGCGGGGGTCGAGCGGCAGGTCGAAGGCCAGCTGCCGGGGTGGGGCGTTCTCGCGCATAGGCCGCTCAGGATCATCCCGCGCCCGCGGAGGTCAAGGCCGAAGCGTCCTTGCCCTCGTGCTCGATCAGGATCGGCTGCCCGGCGTGGTAGAGGCGGCTCTCCAGGTAGCGGGCCAGGGCGAAGCGGACCAGCACGCCGATCGAGGCCGCGATCGGGACGGCGAGCAGCAGCCCGACGAAGCCGAACAGCGTCCCGAAGGCGAGCAGGGCGAACATCAGCCAGACCGGGTGCAGCCCCGTGGAATCGCCGACGAGCTTCGGAGAGATGACATTGCCCTCCAGGAACTGGCCGACGAGGAAGACGGCGACGGTCAGGCCGAGATGCAGCCAGTCTCCGGAGGGCCAGAACTGGACGAGCGCGACGCCCACGGAGAGCATGAAGCCGGTGAGCGTGCCGACGTAGGGGATGAAGGTCAGGAACCCGGCGATTAGGCCGATCAGCACGCCGAAGTTGAGGCCGACCAGCCAGAGGCCGACGGCGTAGAAGCTGCCCAGGATGAGGCAGACCAGGGTCTGGCCGCGGACGTAGCCGGTGACCGCTCCGTCGATCTGGCGCGCCAGTTCGCGCACCGTCGCCCGGTGCCGGGGCGGCACCCAGCCGTCGATGGCGGCGACCATCCGGTCCCAGTCGACGAGGATGTAGAAGGCGACGACCGGCGTCACGACCAGCAGGGAGGCGATCGAGATCAGCGCCTGGCTGCCCGACCAGAGCGATTTCAGGAAGGCCAGGAGCCACGTGCCGGCCTGGGTGGCGAGCGTCCCCACGGAGGATTGCAGCTCGTTGAGGACGTTCGCGCCGCCGACGCGCTCGAGCAGTGTCCCGGACCGCTCGGCGATGATCGCCTGGAGCCGCGACACCATTCCGGGCAGCGCGTTGACGAGCGCCACGACCTGATTGGCCGTGAGCGGGATCAGGATCAGCAGCGTCACGACGAGGACGATGACGAACAGCGCCAGGATCAGCAGGCTCGCCGCCAGACGCCCGAGGCCGAGCCGCTCCAGCCGGTCTGCCAGGGGGTCGAGGAGGTAGGCCAGCGTGATGCCGGCCACGAACGGCAGCATCACCTCCCGCAGGAGGTAGACGATCAATCCCAGGGCCACGACAGCGGCCAGCCCGATCACAGCCCGTGCGCGCACGATGACGCTCCCCCCAGCAGCACACCACGCCAGCGGGCAGAGTGGGTATGCGGAGCGCGCCGATCAAGGCGCCGCCGGCACGACTCGCGCGGCGCGCGGGAAGCCGCTAGAGCGGGGCCAGTATTCAGCGAGGTGGCGCGGGCATGACGGCCAAGGACGGCAACGAGCCGAAGACGGGGCTGACCTACGCGGCGGCGGGCGTCGATATCGATGCCGGCAACGCCATGGTCGAGACGATCAAGCCGCTGGTGCGCTCGACCCGGCGCCCGGGCGCCGACGCCGAGATCGGCGGGTTCGGCGGCCTGTTCGACCTGAAGGCCGCGGGCTTCCGCGACCCGATCCTGGTCGCCGCCAACGACGGCGTCGGCACCAAGGTCAAGATCGCCATCGAGACCGGCCGCCACGACACGATCGGCATCGACCTCGTGGCGATGTGCGTGAACGACATCATCGTCCAGGGCGCCGAGCCGCTGTTCTTCCTCGACTACTACGCGACCAGTAAGCTGGTCCCCGGCGTTGGCGCCGACATCGTGCGCGGCATCGCCGAGGGCTGCCGGCAGGCCGGCTGCGCGCTGATCGGCGGCGAGACCGCCGAGATGCCGGGCCTCTACGACGGGTCCGACTACGACCTCGCGGGCTTCTCGGTCGGCGCCGCCGAGCGCGGCGCGCTGCTGCCGCGGCCCGGCATCCGGCCCGGCGACGTCGTCCTCGGCCTGCCCTCCTCCGGCGTCCATTCCAACGGCTTCTCGCTGGTCCGCCGGATCGTCGCGAAGACGGGTCTCGGCTGGGACGCGCCGGCCCCGTTCGCCCCGGGCCGCAGCCTCGGCGAGGCGCTGCTGGAGCCGACCCGGATCTACGTGAAGCCGCTGCTCGCGGCTTTGGGCGCCACCGACGGGATCCGGGCGCTCGCCCACATCACGGGCGGCGGCTTCCCCGACAACCTTCCCCGGGTCCTGCCGGACGAAGTCGGCATCGCCGTCGACCTCAATGCCGTGACCCCGCCGCCGGTCTTCGGCTGGCTCGCCCGCGAGGGCGGCGTCGCCGAGGCCGAGATGCTGCGGACCTTCAACTGCGGGATCGGCATGGTAGTGATCGCCGCCGCCGACGCGGTCGACGACGTCGACGAGGCCCTGACCCGGGCCGGCGAGACCCCGGTCCGCCTCGGACGGATCACGGCGCGCGGCCCCGAGCCGGTGACTTTCAGCGGCCGCCTCGCCCTGTGATGGCGTCCGCCCGCAAGACCCGCGTAGCGATCCTCATCTCGGGGCGCGGCTCGAACATGCTGGCGCTGCTGGAAGCCGCGAAGGATCCCGCCTTCCCGGCCGAGATCGTGCTGGTCCTGTCGAACCGCCCGGAGGCCGCCGGCCTCGCCCGGGCGGCCGAGGCCGGCATCCCGACGCAGGCCATCGATCACCGGGCCTTCGCCGAACGGGCCGGTTTCGACGCCGCCCTCGACGCGGCGCTGCGGGCGGCCGAGGTCGACCTCGTCTGCCTCGCGGGCTTCATGCGGATCCTGACGACCGACTTCGTGGCGTCCTGGGCCGGCCGGATGCTCAACATCCACCCTTCGCTTCTGCCCCTGTTCAAGGGCACCCACACGCACCGGCAGGCGCTGGACGCGGGCGTGCGCCTGCACGGCTGCACGGTCCACTTCGTGGTGCCGGAACTCGACGCCGGACCGATCGTCGCCCAGGTTGCGGTCCCGGTCCGCCAGGACGACGATCCCGACAGCCTCGCCGACCGCGTGATCGTGCAGGAGCGGCGGCTCTACCCCGCGGTGCTCGCCCTGGTGGCGGGCGGCCGCGCCCGTCTGGACGGCGATCGCGTCGTCATCGACGAGAGGGCGCCAGACGGCGCTCTGTTCAGCCTCTAGGCGGCGGTAGCACGGGCGTTTCCGTCCGCGCGAGCGGGGCGCCGCGATCCGGCCGCGCCACGCTCGCCATGTTCCGCCCCCGGGGCTGCTCCGCCGACGAAGACAGTGCGCGGACCCGGAGGCCTTCGCAGCTCTTGGCGCTCAGACCGGGCGCTGGAGCTTGCAGCTGTCCAGGGCCGAGAGCGCCTTGGCGCGGGCGGTGTCGTTGAAGTAGCCGGTGGTCCGGTAGGCCTCGATCTCGGAGGCGTCGAGGCTGCGCAGCGTCTGCCGCGCGTAGCAGCCGCAGGGGCGCTCCAGGGAGGCCTCGCTGGCGCTGGTCATGCGGGCCTGGACGACCGTGCAGGCGTGGCGCACGCGGCCCTCGAGGTTGGTCTTGCTGGCGGTCTTGAGTGCGGGGTCCGGCTCGTACTGCTGGAACGGGGCCGAGGATCCGCCCGCGAGGGCGGCGGTCGCGCCGAGGGCGAACAGGCCGGTCGCGATCAGCAGGGGCAGGCGGCGCATCGTCATGGTCGGGGTCGTCCGGGGGCTGAGATTGGCTAAGCTCGGCCGTTGGACGCTCCCGGGCTCCGTCCCGTCAAGGACGACCCGGTCACACAGGGCGGCATTCCCGGCGCCGCCGGGTACGGGGCGCGCGAATGGCGGGTCGGTGTGCCCAACCCGCCACCGCGCGTCGCCTCGCCTCAGGCGGCGATGTCGGAATCCTTGAAGAACTGCGCGATCTCGAGCTTGGCGTTCTCGGCGCTGTCGGAGCCGTGGACGGTGTTCTCGCCGACGGACTCGGCGAACTTCTTGCGGATCGTGCCCTCGGCGGCCTGGGCCGGGTTCGTGGCACCCATCACCTCACGGTATTTGGCGACGGCGTTCTCGCCCTCGAGGACCTGGACCACCACCGGGCCGGAGGTCATGAAGGTCACGAGCTCGCCGAAGAACGGGCGCTCCTTGTGCACCTCGTAGAACTTCTCGGCCTGCTCCTTGGTCATGCGGATGCGGCGCTGGCCGACGATGCGCAGGCCGGCCTCCTCGATGACGGCGTTGACCGCGCCGGTCAGGTTCCGCCGCGTCGCGTCGGGCTTCAGGATCGAGAAGGTGCGCTCGGTGGCCATGGTGCGTCCGGTCTGTCTGTGGAAAAGATGTGCGGCGCGCCGGCGATCCGGACACGCCGCGGCAGCGAGAATTTCGCTTCGGCGCCGGGCTTATAGCGGGCGCCCCCCGGTGCCTCAAGCGGCCGGGCGCGCCCGGGCGGGGCAAGCGCGGCCGTGGCTCTGCCGCAACACCGCCGAAAAATCGCCCGATTGCGGCGGCTCAGTCGCGCACCAACCGACTTCGTCCACCCCTCGGGCGCCCGCGGCGCCCCAATCCCGGAGACGAACCATGCGACTCGCTCTCAGCGCCAGCCTGCTTCTCGCCGGCCTCACCGCCGCCTCCGCCGACACGGGCAAGGACCCGTCCGGCACCTGGCTCACCGGCGACGGCCGCGCCAAGATCCGGATCGACCGCTGCGGCCCCGGCCAGAAGCTGGTCTGCGGCAAGGTCGTCTGGCTCAAGACGCCGACCTTCGACAACGGCGCCCCGCGCACCGACCTCAAGAATCCCGACCCGAAGAAGCGCGCCCGTCCGGTGATCGGTCTCCAGCTGATCGAAGGTCTGAAGCCGGACGACGCGAAGTTCACCGGCGAACTCTACAATATCGAGGAAGGCAAGATCTACACGGTCAGCCTCGAGCGGGAGAGCGAGGCCGAGCTCAACGTGTCGGGCTGCATGCTCAAGATCCTGTGCGGGTCGCAGACCTGGACCCGCGTGCCGGACGTGAACCAGCAGGCCGCCAACAAGAACTGAGCTTCGTCAGATCGCCGCGAGGCCGCGCTGCACTGCCGGCCTCGCCAGGATGCTCTCGAGCCACCGGGCGACGTTCGGGAGGGTGTCGATGTCGACACCCTGCTTGAAGTTGAGCTTCGCCCAAGTGAACGTCGCGATGTCGGCGACGGAGTAGTCCTCGGCCAGGAAGGCGCGCCCCTCGAGGCGCCGCTCCAGCACGCCGTAGAGGCGCTTGGCCTCGGCGGTGAACCGGTCGATCGCGTAAGGCAGCTTCTCGGGCGCGTAGATCTTGAAGTGGTGTGTCTGCCCGAGCATCGGCCCGAAGCCCGCCACCTGCCAGAACAGCCACTCGTCGACCGCCACGCGGGCGCGCTCGTCGGTCGGGTAGAACTGCCCGGTCTTCCGGCCGAGATACTGCAGGATCGCGCCTGATTCGAAGACCGAGATCGGCTGTCCGCCCGGACCGTCCGGATCGAAGATGGCCGGGATCTTGTTGTTGGGCGAAATCGCCAGGAAGTCGGGCGCGAACTGCTCGTTCTTCGCGATGTCCACGGGAACGATGCGATAGGGGAGCCCGCACTCCTCCAGCATAATCGGGATCTTCCAGCCGTTCGGCGTACTCCATGTGTGGACGTCGATCGGCCGCCCGGACACCGCTGCCATGCTTTGCCTGCTCCTGGACCCGATCGTCGGCGGCGCGGTGGTCCTCCGCCGTTTCCGAATTGCCCCGGCAGTGAAGACGATTTCCCGGCCGCGCTCAAGGGCACCGCGCCCGTAGACGCGGTCGCACGGCGAAGCTGCGCCGGGGCTGGCGGCGGCGGCGCGGCCGGGCTTGCCGGCGCCGCGGGAGAGCGGCGAGATTGCGGCTCGGGCGCCGGAACGGCGCCCGAGGGGGAACATCCGATGATCGATCGTCTCGTCAGGATCGCGGTCCTGTCCGCGCCGCTGCTCGCCGCCTGCCCGGCTCTCGCCAAGGAGCCACCTGCCAAGGAATTACCCGCTAAGGAAGCACCCACGAAGGCGCCGCCCGCCGCCGAGGCGCCGGCCGCCAGGGCGCCGAGTGCGGGCCAGTCCGCCGCCCGCGATCGCCAGAAGACCTGCGGCACCGAGTGGCGCGCCCTGACCGACGCGCAGAAGGCGGCGCAGGGACCGAAATGGCCGCAGTACTGGAGCAAGTGCAACAAGCGCCTGAAAGGTGGCGACAAGGCCTGATCGGCTAGAACCGCGGGGCGTTCCGTTCGTTCGAACATCCGCGGCGGGTTGGCAGGAGGCATGAGGCGATGACGGACCCTTCTCCGTCCGGTCGGGCGGTGGACAGCGCGCCGCGCGGGGTCCGGCATGGCTGAGGCCCCCGCCGGCTCCGTCGCAGATCGCCGCCCCGAACCGCTCGGCGACCGCGTCCTGGCGTTCCTCGATGCCTGGGTGCCGAAGCCGGCCGCCTGGGCCTTCGCGCTGCGGATCTGGATCGCCATGATGCTGGCGCTGGCCGCCGCATTCTGGCTCCAGCTCGACAGCGCCTCGTCCGCCGCCACCTGCGTGGCGATCCTCGCCCAGCCCAAGCGGGGGCAGGCGATCTCGAAGGCGGTCTACCGCCTGCTCGGCACGCTCGTCGGCGCGGCGGTGGCGCTCGTCTTCATGGCGCTCTTCGGCCAGGACCGGGTGCTGCTGCTCCTCAGCTTCACCGTCTGGCTCGGCCTCTGCGTCTTCGTCGCCCAGTTTCTGCAGGACACGCGGGCCTACGGCGCGATGCTGTCCGGCTACACTGTGGCGATCATCGCGCTCGGCCAGATCGACGATCCGCAGGGGACCTTCGACGCCGCCGTGTCCCGCGTCGCCGCGATCGTGCTCGGCATAGTCGTGATCACCTTCATCAACGACGCCCTCGCCTCGCCGAGCACGTGGCGGGCGCTGCTGCCGCAGCTGCGCGCGGCCTGGGACCAGACGCGCGGCTACGCCCGCGAGACTCTGGCGTCGGGGGATCTCGGCGCCCCGCGCACCGCCGCGCTGATCCGCGCCATCGCGCCGATGCGGGCCGATGCCAGCGCCATCGCGGGCGAGCTGGACGACGGCCGGTACCGCGCGGCCGGCGCGCGCAGCTGCATCGCCGCGCTCTACGTGATGGCGGCGTCGATCCGCGGCCTCGGGGCCGCGGCCGCGTCCCTGCGCGATCCGAGCCCGGCCGTCGCGGAGGCGATGGCGATCTGCCGGCGGGTGGCCGACGCGCCCGATCCCGACGCCCTCGACCGAGACGACGAGCGCCTGCGCGACTTGGTCGACGCGGCTATCCGCGACGGGACCCGTCCCCTCGATGAGGTCGTTGTGCTCCAGCGCGCCCTCGACTTCGTCTGCGCCGCGACCTTCGCGCAGGACGGCATCCGCGCCGTCGCCGACGGCCACAGGCCTCTGCGCGACGCCGAACTGCCGACGCACCGCGACTTCCCGGTCGCCCTCCGCGGCGCCCTGCGGGTGGCCCTGAGTTTCGCGGTCACCGCCGCCACCTTCGCGGCGCTCGGCCTGCCCCAGGCCTCGTTCGCACTGGTCCAGGTGGCCGCCACCGCGGCCCTGTCGTCGATGACGCCGGACCCGAAGAAGTTCGCGAACGGCGTCGTCGTCGGCATGACGCTGGCCGCCGCCCTGGCGGGCATCGCCCGGTTCGCGCTCCTCAACGGTGTCCAGGGCTTCCCGATGCTGGCGCTCGTGATGGCGCCGGTGATCTTCCTGGGCTGCTTCCTCTCGCTGAACCCGAAGACCTTCGGGGTCGGCTTCATCCTGATCGTGTTCTTCCCCGTCCTGCTGGGGCCCTCGAACCCGCAGACCTACGACGCCCTGAGCTTTCTGCTGAACGCGTTCCTCGTCGTCGTGGCGGCCGTGATCCTGTCGATCATCGTCCGCCTCATCCTGCCGATCTCGCCGGCCCAGCAGCGGGTCTTCGCCCTCGGTTCGGCGCGGCGGGCGCTCGCCGACGCCCTCGTCGGCCAGGGCGGCGACGCCACCACCCGCACGAGCCTGAATGCCGACCGGCTGTTCCAGTTCGCCGCCTACAGCTCGGGGAGCGCGGCGGTGCGGCAAGCGAACCTGCACCACGCCTTCGCCCTCGCCCGCCTGGAGGCCGCCGCCGCCCGGGCCCACGCGGAACTGCGCCGCCTCTGGTCAGTCAAAGCCCTGCGCGGCGCGATCCCGCGGGCGCGGGACGCCCTCGCGGCAGGCGACGATCGCGGGCTCGAGATGGCGGCGCGCGACCTGATCCGCGCCGCCTCCAGCCAGGACCGGGCGGTGCGGCTCACGACGGCCCGTGCCGCCAGCGACCTCGTCACCGCGTCGCGGACCATCGCCCGCCACAGGCGATTCCTCCAACGCCTCGACATCGCGCTATTCTGATTGCCGCTTCTTCCGGGGTAACCATGCACGAGGACATCCATGTCGGCGGGGTGCTGGTCACGGCCTTCGTCGCTTACGCGCTCGCCGCGTTCGTGATCCTGGTCGTCCTTCGCCTCGTCTTCGCCCGCATCCGCTTCAGCCGCTACGTCGCCAACGCCCCGCTCGCCGAAGCCGGCCTCTACGTCTGTGTCCTCGCCCTCCTGATCGCGTTCATCTGATGCCCGACACGACCGCCGACGAGGACGATCCGAAGTCCGCCGCCCGCGACGGCGCGCCCGGGCGGAGCGACCCCCTGCCCGCAGTGCCGCGCCGGGGCCGGGCCGCCAAAGTGTTCCGCCTCGCGGCCACCGGCGTGATCCTGCTCGCGGCGATCCTGGCGGGAGCCTTCGTGTGGGAGTTCTTCGTGGCGGCGCCCTGGACGCGCGACGGCACGGTCCGGGTCCAGGTCGCCAACATCGCCCCGCAGGTCGCGGGTCAGATCGTCGAGGTCCGGGTCCAGGACAACCAGAACGTCCGCAAGGGCGACGTCCTCTACGTCATCGACCCGGTCGATTTCGAGGTCGCCGTCACCTCGGCGGATGCCGAGGTCAAGAATCGCGAAGCCGACCTGCAGGTGAAGAACGCCGAGTCGGCCCGGCGCCAAGCGCTCTCGACCGTGTCGACCTCGATCGAGGAGAAGCAGCGATTCGCAGGCGCCGCGAAGATCGCCGAGGCGTCGCTGGAGAGCGCGCAGGCGCAGCTGCGGCAGGCCAAGGTGAATCTGGAGCGCACCCAGGTGAGGTCGACCGTCAACGGACGGGTGACCAACCTGCTGATGCGGGTCGGCGACTACGCCCGGACCGGCACCTCGAACATCAACGTGGTCGACACAGACTCCTTCTGGATCGACGGCTATTTCGAGGAGACCAAGATGTCCAACATCCGCGTCGGCGACCCCGCCGACGTGAAGCTGATGGGCTTCGATCCGCACCTGACCGGCACGGTCCACAGCATCACGCTCGGCATCTCCACGGCGAACGCCGCCGCCAGCACGCAGGGGCTGCCGGACGTCAACCCCGTCTACACCTGGGTGCGCCTCGCCCAGCGGGTGCCGGTCCGCATCCGCATCGACCACGTCCCGGCGGGCGTCCCGCTCATCGCCGGCATGACCGCGACGGTGTTCGTCAACGGCGGCCGCGGCCCGGCACCGAGCTGGTTCATGGACCTGCGCGACCGCGTCTCCGGCCTGGCAAAGCCGGCGGCCAGCCCCACCCGGGAGGCCGACCGGCGCTGAACCGCCGCGCGGACGCGACTCGGTTGGCGGGGGCGCGGTTTCCCGGAGACGCATCCGCGCCGGAGATCACGATGAACCGACTGCTCGCACTCGCCACCGTCCTGCTGGCCGCGGGACCGGCCGCGGCCGCGCCCCCGCGGGCCGCGGTATTCGATTTCCAGTTCTCGAACCTATCGCCGGTGCCGGGTGACGCCGCCGACACCGCGCGGCTGAAGCGGGTCAGCGCCGAACTGCGCGACCTCCTCCAGAAGAAGGGCCTGTTCGTCGTGGTCTCGACCGAGCCGGTGCGGGACGAGGTCACCAGAAGTGCCGACCTGCGCCGCTGCAATGGCTGCGCGGATGACTTCGCCCGCAAGCTCGGCGCGGATGTCGCGATCACCGGCGAGGTGCAGAAAGTCTCGAACCTGATCCTCAACCTCAACGTCTACGTGAAGTCCCTCACCGGCGACGCGCCCGAGAAGGCCTACAGCGTCGACCTGCGCGGCGACACGGATGAGTCCTTCGACCGCGGCATCCGCTTTCTGGTCGAGAACAATATGGGCGCCGGCAAGTAGCTTGCGGGCCAATCAATATTTCGCAGCGCCACGGGATCGATCCAAGTGATTGAGCTCGCACGCGCTGCGGTGCGGCGGCGGGGGCAAGTGGATCGAAAAAGCCTTTTGCCGAGAAAATAGCTATTGACCGACTTGGAGGACGGGCGCAGTCTCCATCTGTGCTTAGCGAGAGCGGGCACGGACCGGCACGAAATCTTGACGCGATCAGGTTTCGCAGCGGTGTCGGTCGTCGGAAGCTGGAGGAGACAGGGATGACTCCACCGCAGCGGAATGCCGCCTAGACGGTTCAGGGACAGGTTCGGCCCGAGACCTAGCGGCACAATACGAACAGCCGGACGGACGCGGCTCCAGGGGCGCAGAAGCGGCCACGCATGGCACGCCTTCGAATGCGCGAAAGGCCCCACTTCGAGCCGTTCCGCCGCGGTTTCTCTTAGAGGATCTGTTCGTGGCCCACCTGCCCGGCATCGCCGCGGCGGGATCTCGTCGTGGCTTTGGCGAGCATGGGACTGGCCGGCGACGTCGAAGTGACAGCCATCCGATCCCGGCACTCATCCTGAGGCCGGGCGCGGACTGGCCGCTCGCCGCGGAAGGCTCACTCGATCCCGAGCTTCGCCTTGAGCAGCGCGTTCACCGCCGCGGGGTTCGCCTTGCCGCCGGTGGCCTTCATGGTCTGGCCGACGAACCAGCCGAGCAGGGTCGGCTTCTCTTTGGCCTGGGCGACCTTGTCGGGATTCGCCGCGATGATCTGGTCCACCGCCGCCTCGATGGCGCCCGTGTCGGTCACCTGCTTCATGCCGCGGCTCTCGACGACGGCGCGCGGGTCGCCGCCCTCGGTCCAGACGATCTCGAACAGGTCCTTGGCGATCTTGCCGGAGATGACGCCCTCGCCGATCAGGTCGATGATCGCGCCGAGCTGGTCCGCCGAGACCGGGGTCGCGTCGATGGACAGCCCCTCCTTGTTGAGGCGCCCGAACAGCTCGTTGATCACCCAGTTGGCCGCGGCCTTGCCGTCCCGGCCCTTCGCCACCGCCTCGTAATAGTCCGCGGAGGCGCGCTCGGCGACCAGCACGCCGGCATCGTAGGGCGAGAGGCCGAACGCCGAGACGAACCGCGCCTTCTTGGCGTCCGGCAGCTCGGGCAGCCCCTCGGCCAGGGCGTCGACGTAGGCCTGGTCGAATTCCAGCGGCAGCAGGTCCGGATCGGGGAAGTAGCGGTAGTCGTGCGCCTCTTCCTTCGAGCGCATCGAGCGTGTCTCGCCCTTGGTCGGGTCGAACAGGCGCGTCTCCTGGTCGATCTTGCCGCCGTCCTCGAGGATGGCGATCTGGCGCCGCGCCTCCGTCTCGATCGCCTGCCCGATGAAGCGGATCGAGTTGACGTTCTTGATCTCGCAGCGCGTGCCCAGCGGCTCGCCGGGGCGACGCACCGAGACGTTCACGTCGGCGCGGAGCGAGCCCTTCTCCATGTCGCCGTCGCAGGTGCCGAGGTAGCGCAGGATCGTGCGCAGCTTGGTCACGTAGGCCTTCGCCTCCTCGGACGAGCGCAGGTCGGGCTGGGAGACGATCTCCATCAGCGCCACGCCCGACCGGTTGAGGTCGACGAAGCTCCGGGTCGGATCCTGGTCGTGCAGCGACTTGCCCGCATCCTGCTCGAGGTGCAGGCGCTCGATGCCCACGGTGATCGACGCGCCGTCTGCCAGGTCCACCAGGACCTCGCCTTCGCCGACGATCGGGTCCTTGTACTGCGAGATCTGGTAGCCCTGCGGCAGGTCCGGATAGAAGTAGTTCTTCCGGTCAAACACGGAGCGCAGGTTGATCTTGGCCTTCAGGCCGAGGCCGGTGCGCACCGCCTGGGCGACGCACTCGGCGTTGATCACCGGCAGCATCCCGGGCATCGCGGCGTCGACCAGCGAGACGTGGTCGTTCGGCTCGGCCCCGAACTCCGTCGAGGCGCCGGAGAACAGCTTCGCCCGGCTGGACACCTGGGCGTGGATCTCCATGCCGACGATCACCTCCCAGTCGTGGAGGCCGCCCTTGATCAGCTTCTTGGGGTCGACGGGTGCGTTCATGGTCGGTCCGAAAGGCGGCTGGCGTTCGAGGCGTCGCCGTCTTCGCGAGCGCAGCGAAGCGATCCAGGGAAGCGCGAGGCTTCCAGGCGTTGCACCGCCGGATCGCTTCGCTGCGCTCGCAGAGACGGCGGAGGCGCCGCATGCGTCGAGCGAGAGATTTTCTAGGAGGCCCCTGCCCGCAGGGTCAAGCGCGGCGTCCGACCGCCTGCCGGGCGCCGTAGCCCACGACGGCCCAGATCAGGGCCGCGACGGCGCGTACCGGGAAGAAGGTCGGGCCGTCGCGGGTGATCGGCGCCGGCCACGGGATGCCGGCCGCGCTGACCGCGTAGGAGAACAGCACCGAGAAGCCGAGCGCCGCGATCGCCGCGATGAAGACCTTGCCGAACTGGCTGGCGGTCCAGCCGAGATAGACCGCCACCACGATCAGCGCCGGATCGAACGCGGCCCAGATCCAGACCGTCCAGGGATAGTACGGGACGGTCATGACCACCACGGCTCGGGCAGGACGGTGCGACCGGCCGCGTCCTCAATCACCTGGGCGACCGCGAACAGCGTCTCCTCGTCGAAGGGCCGGCCGATGAGCTGGAGGCCCAGCGGGAGACCCTGCCCGTCGAGACCCGCCGGCACCGCGATGCCCGGCAGCCCGGCCATGTTCACCGTCACGGTGAACACGTCGTTGAGGTACATCTCCACCGGGTCGGCCGAGGCCTTCTCGCCGATGCCGAAGGCGGTCGACGGCGTCGCCGGCGTCAGGATCGCGTCGACCCCGGCCGCGTAGGCGGCCTCGAAGTCGCGCTTGATCAGCGTGCGGATCTTCTGCGCGCGGACGTAATAGGCGTCGTAGTATCCGGCCGAGAGCACGTAGGTGCCGATCATGATCCGGCGCTTCACCTCGCGGCCGAAGCCGGCAGCGCGGGTGTTCTCGTACATCCCGGCGATGTCCTTGCCGGGCACGCGCAGGCCGTAGCGGACGCCGTCGTAGCGGGCGAGGTTCGAGGAGGCCTCGGCCGGGGCCACGATGTAGTAGGCCGGCAGCGCGTAGGCGGTGTGCGGCAGCGAGATCTCCCGGATCGTCGCGCCGGCGGCCTTGAGCCACGCCGCGCCCTCGTCCCAGAGCTTCTGGATTTCCGCCGGCATCCCGTCGACTCGGTACTCCTTCGGGATGCCGATGGTCAGGCCCTTCACGCCGCGCGACACGGCGGCCTCGAAATCGGGCACCGCGAGGTCGGCGCAGGTCGTGTCCCGGGCGTCGGCGCCCGCCATGGAGCCGAGCAGGATGGCGCAATCGCGCACCGTCCGGGCGATCGGGCCGGCCTGATCGAGGGAGGAGGCGAAAGCCACCGTGCCCCAGCGCGAGCAGCGCCCGTAGGTCGGCTTGATCCCGACCGTGCCGGTGAAGGCGGCGGGCTGCCGGATGGAGCCGCCGGTATCGGTCGCGGTGGCGCCGAGGCAGAGGCGCGCGGCGACCGCCGCGGCGGAGCCGCCCGACGAGCCGCCGGGCACGATCGGCGCGTCCGATCCGGCGCGCCGCCAGGGCGAGACCACGTTGCCGTAGGCGCTGGTCTCGTTCGACGAGCCCATGGCGAACTCGTCGAGGTTCAGCTTGCCGAGCATCACGGCGCCGTCGCGCCACAGATTGGCCGACACGGCCGATTCGTAGTGCGGCTCGAAGGTTTCAAGGATCTTGGAGCCCGCCGTAGTCGTCACGCCGTGCGTGCAGAACAGGTCCTTGATGCCGAGGGGAATGCCCTCGAGCGGCCGCGCCTCGCCGGACGCGATCTTCTGGTCCGAGGCCTCGGCCATCGCCAGGGCGCGGTCCGGGGTCTCCCGGATATACGCGTTCAGGACGCGGGCTTTGGCCATGGCGTCCAGATGGGCCTGGGTCAGCTCGCGGGCCGAGATCCGCTTCGCCTTCAGGGCGTCGCGCGCTTCGGCCAGGGTAAGTTCGTTCGGATCCACGCTGTTCACGTCCCCGCGCGCGCCGCCGCGCGCCTGCCCGCCAGAAATCCGGTCCGCAAGGTCCGGGCCGTCCTCGGCCTACTCGACCACCTTCGGGACCAGGAAGTAATTGTCCTCGGTCTCGGGTGCGTTGGCGACGACGTCGGCGGCGCGGCCGCCCTCCGTGACGACGTCCTCGCGCTTCTTCATCGCCATCGGCGTCACCGAGGTCATCGGCTCGACGCCCGCGACGTCGACCGTGCCGAGCTGCTCGACGAAGGACAGGATGGCGTTCAGCTCGCCCTGCAGGGGCCCGACTTCGTCGTCGGTGACCGCGATCCGCGCCAGATGCGCGATGCGCCGAACCGTCTTCTCGTCGACCGACATGCCGTCTCGTTCGTCCCTGCCCGGGAGCGCTCTCCCGAAGTCGGTCGCGCTATAGCATCGGCGCTCGACGCACCGCAACGCGGGTTGGCTACGCCGCGCCGCCCGCAGGGCGGCCGGCCGCGCGGGACCCGGCTGACCGCGCGCTCGGCGCGGGCGTGAGACGGGTGGATCAGGTCACGACGTGGTGGGGTGTCACCGACATCTCGATGGTGATTCCCGGTTGCCGGACCGGCTGGATCATGGCTTGGGTGAAGCCCGCGACCAGCACCTCGAAGGCGAGGAGCAGCATCCAGCGGTGCTTGCGCGGCATCGCCCGCCGGCGGCCGGACGGAGCGGAAGAGGAGAGCTGGCCGTTCGTCGACAAGGCGGACCCCTACAGCGTGGTTTAACGGAACATTAACCTACCTAGACGCGAACGGCTCCGCGCGCACCGGGGGCGATCTGCGGAGGGACCGAAGTCTGTGGACGGTGGAGCGGGAGCGATGTGGGAGACGGTCTTCGAGGAGCTCGCGCCGGGCTTCGTGCCGGACGAGGTGGCCCTCGACCGTGCGGCGGAGGCGCTGGGCTTCGCCCTGCCGGCCTCCTACCGCGACTTTTGCCGGACCTGCGGCGTCGGCCTCGCGGGCGGGCAGTTCCGCGTCGCCGTGCCGGCACCGTTCGAGGCCTGCGATCTGGTGAGCCAAGCGGCCCTCATCGCCCACAGCGTCGGCGCCGCGGTCGCCATGCTGGAGGACGGGGCGGAGCCGCACCGCTTCGACGTCGAGGGCGGCGACGCCGGCGTCGTCGAGCGCGCCTGCTTCTTCGGGGCGGGCGAGGACGGCAGCTTCCTGTTCTGGGACGTCACCGGGACCGACGGCGAGTACGACGTCTGGCTGCTGGCGCCTGACCTGGAGACGGTGCGGTTCGGCGGCGAGAGCCTCGACGACTTCTTCACATGGGTCACGGCGCCGTCCGCGGCCCTGGTCCTGGGACCGGGCTCGGAGCCCCTCCCCGCCCGGTTCGAGGGCGTCACCGAGGCCATTCTGGCGCGCGCCGCGCGGGCGGAACCATGAATTTCGACGCGATCCGCGCCTTCGCGGCCGAGTCTCGCGGCGGCGCCCGCCTGATCGGCATCGATCTCGGCACCAAGACGATCGGCCTCGCCCTGTCGGATCTCGGCCGCCAGATCGCGACGCCGCTGGAGACGATCCGCCGGGTGAAGTTCACCCCCGACGCGCAGCGGCTCGCCGCCCTGTGCCGGCAGCACGCGGTCGGCGGACTCGTCGTCGGGCTGCCGCTCAACATGGACGGGAGCGAAGGGCCGCGGGTGCAGTCGACCCGCGCCTTCATGCGCAACCTCGCGCCGATCCTCCCCCTGCCCCACGTCTTCTTCGACGAACGCCTCTCGACCGCCGTGGTCACCCGTGCGCTGATCGAGGCCGACGCCTCGCGGGCGCGGCGCGGCGAACTCGTGGACAAGCTCGCCGCCGCCTACATCCTCCAGGGCTGCCTCGACGTGATGCGCAACCTCGCGGACGCCGATGCGGACGACGATCCCGAAGAGGACTCCCTCAGCGGCTGACCAGCGAGACGGTGCCGCTGCCGTGGCGCTCGATCCGTCCGTCGAGCTCCAGTTCCAGCAGCACGCTCTGCACGGTCCGGGCACCGACCCCGGCGCTCCGCGCCAGCTCATCGGTGCCGACCGGGCTCGGGCCGAACAGGGCCACGATCCGCGCCCGGTCGTCCTCGGCCTCGGGAGGCTCGTCGCGCGCGGGATTGTCGGCGGACGCGCCGTCGGCTCGCTCCGGTCCCGGGTCGAGAGCCGCGTCGAGCGCGATCTCGTCCCAGAAATCCGGCTGCTCGGCCAGGTCCGGCCGCCCGCGCGCCGGGGCTGCCTCGGCGTCCGGGCCGCGCTCGATGATCGGTCCCAGCACCTCCAGCACGTGGTCCACCTCGGAGACCAGGGTGGCGCCCTGGCGGATCAGGTCGTTGGTGCCCTCGGCGCGCGGGTCGAGCGGCGAGCCGGGAACCGCGAAGACCTCCCGGTTCTGCTCCAGGGCGTAGCGCGCCGTGATGAGCGAGCCGGAGCGGCGCGCGGCCTCCACCACCACCGTCCCGTAGGACAGCCCGGAGATGATCCGGTTGCGCCTCGGGAAGTCCCGCCCCCGGGGCTCCCAGCCCATCGGCATCTCCGCGAGGACCGCGCCGCCCTCCGCCAGGATGGCCTCGACCAGGGTCGCGTGGCTCGCCGGGTAGATCCGGTCCTGGCCGCCGGCCATGACGGCGATCGTGCCGGTCCGGAGGCTCGCCCTGTGGGCGCGCGCGTCGATGCCGCGGGCGAGGCCCGAGACCACCGTGAGGCCTGCCTCGCCGAGCCCGCGGGCGAGCCGCTCCGTGAAGGCGAGCCCCGCCGACGATGCGTTCCGCGAGCCGACGAGGGCGGCGGCCGGCCGGTTGAGGATCGGTGCGCCGCGCAGGGCCAGAAGCGGTGGCGCCGCGTCGACCTGTGTGAGGAGCCGCGGGTATTCCGCCTCGCCGGTGGCGATCAGCCGGCCGCCGAGGCGGGTCAGGGCCGCCAGCTCGGCCTCGGCCTCAGCGCGGGTTGGTGGCACGATCCGCCGCCCCTGGCGGCCGGTGAGCTCCGGCAGGGCGTCGAGGGCGGCGGCCGCGCCGCCGAAACGGTTCACGAGCCTCCGGAAGGTGCGGGGGCCGACACCCTCGGTCCGGATCAGCCGCAGCCAGTCGAGCCGCTGGGCCTCGGTGAGCTGCATCCATCACCCCCACACCAGCCCGAAGGTCGGCGCGGCGCGCCGGCACTCAGCCCTTCTGGCCGATGCGCCCCTCGGTGCCGGACGCGAGTCGGCGGATGTTGGGCGCGTGCTTCCACCATAGCAGCAGGCCGAGGAGCAGGAACAGCAACGCCTGCGTCGGGGCACCCAGCGCCCAGAGGACGAGGGGTGTGGCCGCGGAGGCGGCGAGCGCCGCCAGCGACGAGTACTTGAGCGCGAAGGCGAGACCGAGCCAGATCGCCGCGAACGCCGCGAGGGCGGGCGGGCTGAAGGCGAGGAGCACCCCGATGAAGGTCGCGACGCCCTTGCCGCCCTTGAAGCCCAGCCAGACCGGGAAGAGGTGGCCGAGGAAGGCGCCGAGCCCGGCCGCGAGCGCCGGGCCCTCGCCCAACTGCCGGGCGATGAGGACGGCCGCCGTGCCCTTGAGGGCGTCGCCCAGGAGCGTCGCCGCGGCGAGGCCCTTGCGGCCGGTGCGGAGCACGTTGGTGGCGCCGATATTGCCGGAGCCGATCGCCCGCACGTCGCCGAGGCCGGCGAACTTCGTGAGGATCAGCCCGAACGGGATCGAGCCCAGGGCGTAGCCGAGGGCGAGGCCGCCGAGGGCGGCCGGGGTCGCGAGGTCGGGGAACATCATGCGGCGGCCGCGAGGTCGTCGACCGCGTGGACGATCCGGCCACCGACCAGCGTCAGCACCGCCGCGCCCTGGAGGCGCGCCTCGTCGAAGGGGGAGTTCTTGGAGCGCGACTTTAGCCGGCGCTTGTCGAGGACGTAGGGGAGATCGGGATCGATCAGCACGAGGTCGGCGGGGGCGCCGACCGCCAGCCGGCCGGCCTCGCGGCCGAGGATGCGCGCCGGATTCACGGTGAGCGCGGCGACGAGCTTGGGCAGCGCGAGGTCGCCGGTGTGGACGAGGCGCATGGCGGCGCCGAGCAGCGTCTCGATGCCCAGCGCCCCGTCCGCCGCCTCGGCGAAGGGCAGGCGCTTGGTCTCCACGTCCTGCGGGTTGTGGTCGGACACAATCACGTCGATCACGCCCTCGTCGAGGGCGCGCACCACCGCCTGACGGTCGGTCTCGTGGCGCAGGGGCGGCGAGAGCCGGCAGAAGGTGCGGTAATGGCCGATGTCGTTCTCATTGAGGACGAGGTTGTTCACCGAGACGCCGCAGGTCACCGGCAGGCCGTCCTGCTTGGCGCGGCGGACGATCTCCACCGAATCGGCGCAGGAGATCATCGCCGCGTGGTAGCGGGCGCCGGTCAGCCGCACGAGGCGGATGTCGCGCTCCAGCATCACGGTTTCGGCCTCGCGGGGGATGCCCATGAGCCCGAGGCGCGAGGCGAGCTCGCCCTCGTTCATGACGCCCTCGGCGACGAGGGCGGATTCCTCCACGTGCTGCACGATCAGCGCGTCGAAATCCCGGGCGTAGGTCAGGGCGCGGCGCAGAACCTGGGCATTCGCCACGGCCCTGAGCCCGTCGGTGAACGCGACCGCGCCGGCCTCCTTAAGCAGGCCGAACTCGGTCATCTCCCGGCCGGCCAAGCCCTTGGTGATGGCGGCCGCCGGCAGGACGTTGACGCTCGCCGTGTCGCGGGCGCGGCGGAGCACGAAGTCGACGATGGCCGGCTCGTCGATCACCGGATTGGTGTCGGGCATGCAGACGAGCGTCGTGACGCCGCCCGCGGCCGCCGCGGCACTCGCCGAGGCCAGGGTCTCGCGGTGCTCGGCCCCCGGCTCGCCCACGAAGGCGCGCATGTCGATCAGCCCGGGGGTCAGCACGCGGCCGGCGCAGTCGACGCGCTTCGCGTCGGCCGGGGCGCCCGGCGCCGCGCCGGCGGCGATGTCGGCGATGCGGCCGTCCCGCACCAGCACCGCGCCGGCGGTCTCGCGGCCGGTCGCGGGGTCGAGGAGGTTGGCGTTGGCCAGAAGGTAGCTGCTCACAGGGGCGCCCTCGCGGAAGAGGCCGGCCCGTCGAGGCGCATGGCGAGGCCGGCCGCCGCCATGTGCGCCTTCGCCTCGGCGACGCTCGCCTGCCCGAAATGGAAGATGGAGGCCGCCAGGACGGCGCTGGCGCCGCCCTCGGCCACGCCGGCCACGAGGTCGTCGAGGCCGCCGACGCCGCCCGAGGCGATCACCGGCACGGTGACGGCATCGCTGATCGCCCGCGTCAGGGCGAGATCGTAGCCGGAGCGCGTCCCGTCCTTGTCCATGGATGTGACGAGCAGCTCGCCGGCGCCCTTCTCGGCCACCAGCCGCGCGAAGGCCACGGCGTCGATCCCGGTCGGGTCGCGGCCGCCATGGGTGAAGATCTCCCAGGCGGCCGGCGTGCCGGGGGGCGAGACGCGCTTGGCGTCGATCGCCACCACGATGCACTGCGCGCCGAACTTCTCGGCGGCCCGGGCCACGAGGTCGGGATCCTTCACCGCGGCGGTGTTGATCGCGACCTTGTCGGCGCCGGCGAGCAGCAGCGCGCGCACGTCCTCGACGTTGCGCACGCCGCCGCCGACGGTCAGCGGCATGAAGCAGGCCTCGGCGGTCCGGCTGACGATGTCGAGCAGGGTGCCGCGGGCCTCGCGGCTCGCGGTGATGTCGAGGAAGCACAGCTCGTCTGCGCCGGCCGCGTCGTAGACCTTGGCGGCCTCGACGGGGTCGCCGGCGTCGCGCAGGCCCTCGAAGCGCACGCCCTTCACGACGCGCCCGTCCTTCACGTCGAGGCAGGGAATGATGCGGGTCTTCAGCACGGGCGGCGTCTCATGTCGCGAGCCTCTGGATATCACGCCGCCGGGCCGCGCGCCGCAGCGATCGCTGCCAGGGCCGCCTCCGGATCGATGCGGCCGTCGTAGAGCGCCCGGCCGGTGATCGCGCCCGCGATCAGGGCGCAGTCGGGCTGCAGCAGCCGGTGGACGTCGTCGATCGAGGCGAGGCCGCCCGAGGCGATCACCGGGATGCGGACGGCCTGGGCGAGCGCCAGGGTCATCTCGACGTTGAGGCCCTTCAGGATCCCGTCGCGAGCGATGTCGGTGTAGATGATCGCCGCGACGCCCGCGTCCTCGAATCGGCGCCCCAGCTCCTCCGCGGTCATGCTGGAGGTCTGGGCCCAGCCCTCGACGGCGACGCGGCCGTCCTTGGCGTCGATCCCGACCGCGATCTTCCCGGGATACTTGCGGGCCGCCTCCCGGACGAAGCCGGGATCGCGCACCGCCGCGGTGCCGATGATCGCGCGGGCAACGCCCTTGCTCAGCCACCCCTCCAGGGTCTTCATCTCGCGGATCCCGCCGCCGAGCTGGACCGGGATCGTGACCCGCGCGAGGATCGCGTCGACGGCCTCGGCGTTCCGCGGGGCGCCCGCGAAGGCGCCGTCGAGATCGACGACGTGGAGCCAGGAGAAGCCCTGCGCCTCGAAGATCGCGGCCTGCGCGGCCGGATCGTCGCCGAAGACCTTGGCCTGCGCCATGTCCCCCTGGATGAGGCGAACGCAACGCCCCTCTTTCAGGTCGATCGCCGGGTACAGGATCACGGGCGCTTCCGTCCTTCTTGCCTGGGCCGAACGGCGCTCACGGGCGCCAGTTCAGGAAGTTGGCGATGAGCGCGAGGCCCAGCCGCTGGCTCTTCTCGGGGTGGAACTGCGTGCCGGCGACGTTGCCGCGGGCGACGAGAGCGGTGACCGGGCCGCCGTACTCGGCGCGCGCGACGACGTCGTCCGGGCGCTCCGCCTGCAGCGCGTAGCTGTGCACGAAGTAGGCGTGCAGCCCGTCCTCGCCGGTGGGAATGCCGCCGAGCAGCGGGTGGTCGCGCTCGGTCCGCAGGGTGTTCCAGCCCATGTGGGGGACCTTGAGGGCCGGATCCGACGGCCGGATCGGACCGACGTCGCCGGGAATCCAGCCGAGCCCAGGCGTGGTCGTGTACTCGAGCCCGCGGCTCGCCAGGAGCTGCATCCCTACGCAGATGCCGAGGAACGGGCGGCCCGCCCCGTGGGCGACCCGCGTCATCGCCTCGACCATGCCGGGGACGGCATCGAGCCCGCGGCGGCAATCCGCGAAGGCGCCGACGCCGGGCAGCACGACGCGGTCGGCCGCGGCCACCACCTCCGGGTCCGAGGTCAGGCAGATCCGCGCGTCGCGCCCGCTCTCGCGGGCGGCGCGCTCGAAGGCCTTGGCGGCGGAGTGGAGGTTGCCCGACCCGTAATCGATGATCGCGACGGTCTCGGTGGTCATGCGCGTCTCGCCCGGGAACTCACCGGGCGCCTTCCTGGGCGGGGAACAACCCGATCACCGGCTCGGCCCGCCGGCTGGGGCCGCTCGGGAACGGGGCCCGGGGGGCGCCCGGGATCGCCTCGATCCAGCGGTTCAGCGCCCGGGCCTCGGCCTCCTCGGGCGTCGCGGCGACCACCGCGTCGCGCGCCGGCCAGCCGCGCCGCGCCAGGGTCCAGCGGCGCAGGCTGGAGGCCTCGAGGCCGATCAGCCAGGCGGCCAGCAGGGTGACGATCAGGCCGGCACCGGCCGGGAGCCCGAGGGCGATGCCGGCAGCGGCCAGCGCCACGAGGCCGACGAGGACGAGAAGGGCGGCGAGCCAGAGGCGGTGGAACAGGAACCACAGCACCGTGAAGGCGAAGGCCGGCCAGGAGAAGCCGTCGCGTACCAGGAGAGCCCGGTCGAGCCCGACCGTCTCGCCGGGCCGCGCATCGGCCGGCAGGTGGAGCGTGTAGCTGCGCATCCGCATCGCGAAACTCCGACAGCGCGCGCCGCGACGGCCGTGTGGCCGATCCGGGCGCCCGACGACAACGGGTCTACAGAGAGCCCTTGGTTGAGGGAACGCGCCCCTCCTCCCGCGGATCGATCGCCACGGCCTTCCGCAAGGCGCGGGCCAGCCCCTTGTAGCAGCTCTCCGCGATGTGGTGGGCGTTGTCGCCGTAGAGGGTCTCCACGTGGAGCGTCAGGCCGGCATTCATCGCGAAGGCCTGGAACCACTCGCGCACCAACTCGGTGTCGAACTGTCCGATCTTCTCCACGCGGAACGTCGTGCGGAACACCAGGAAGGGCCGGCCGGAGATGTCGACGCAGACCCGGGTCAGCGCCTCGTCCATCGGTAGGTGGATGTCGGCGTAGCGCGTGACCCCGCGCTTGTCGCCGAGCGCCTTGGCGAAGGCCTGCCCCAGGGCGATGCCGCAATCCTCGGCCGAGTGGTGCTGGTCGATGTGCAGGTCGCCGTCGACCTTCACGTCCAGGTCGAACAGGGCGTGCCGCGCCAGCAGATCCAGCATGTGGTCGAGGAAGCCGATGCCGGTGGCGATCTTCGACCGCCCGGTCCCGTCGAGATTGACGGTGACCGCGATATCGGTCTCCGCGGTCTTCCGGCTGATGGAGGCGCTGCGCATTTCGGTCTGGACTTCGCGTCGGGGGCGGCCCGGGCCGCCCGCGCCTTCTAGAGGGACTCGTCGCCGAATGGAAAGGCCGGCCGGCTAGCCGTTGAGAACCCGCCCCGCCACGGCGTCGAGCTTGGCGAGGAGCGCCGGATCCCGGACGGCGGGAGCCGTCATGATCGCGCCGTCCAGGGCCCGGTGCGAACCCGCCGGGCACGGCTCCCGCTCGCCCGGGAAATCGCGGGCGAGACGGGCGACGAGCCGCGCCGCCTTGTCGGCGTTGGCCCGGGCGACGGCGATCACCGCGGCGACGTCGACGGCGTCGTGGCCCGGGTGCCAGCAATCGTAGTCGGTCACCATCGCGATGGTCGCGTAGGTGATCTCCGCCTCGCGGGCGAGCTTGGCCTCGGGCATGTTGGTCATGCCGATCACGTCGAAGCCCTGGGCCTTGTAGGCGCGGGACTCGGCCAGCGACGAGAATTGCGGCCCCTCCATGCAGACGTAGGTGCCGCCGCGATGGACCGCGATGTCCTCGGCCTTCGCGGCCTGGGCGATCCGCGCCTGCAGGCCGGGGCCCACCGGGTGCGCGAGGGAGACGTGGGCGACGCAGCCGTCGCCGAAGAACGACGAGGCGCGGCCGTGGGTGCGGTCGACGAACTGGTCGACGAGCACGAAGAGGCCCGGCGGCAGGTCCTCGCGGAAGGAGCCGCAGGCCGAGAGGGCGACGAGGTCGGTGACCCCGGCCCGTTTCAGGGCGTCGATATTGGCGCGGTAGTTGATGCCCGACGGCGATAGCCGGTGCCCCCGCCCGTGGCGCGCCAGGAACACGACCTTGGTGTCGCCGATGTGCCCGATCCGCAGGGCGTCCGAGGGCTCGCCCCAGGGCGACGCCACGCGCTCCTCGCGCACGTCCTCAAGACCCGGCAGGTCGTAGACGCCGGACCCACCCATGACACCCAGTACCGCTGCGCTCATGCCGGACTCCCTCAACGCGCGACGCCTCGGCAGCGCGGCCTATCCCACCCGGCACCTCGTCCTCGGGTGCCGGAGCCATGCAGAGGCCTCGACGGAGACCTCCGGACGCCGCTCTGATCCCTGAAGCCCTCCTGCGAGGCCCGCTGACGCGGTCACCTCAGGATGAGGTGGTGCAGGGGGCGGGCAGTCTCGGGAGGCGGACCGTCGCGGCGGGCGAGCGTTAGCATGGAGCGCCGGCCGAAAAAAAGATGGGCCTCCGCGAGGGAGGCCCATCCGAACTGCGAACCGATCCGGCCCGCCTCAGTAGGTCTTGTGCAGCTCCGGCTGGAGGCCGTGCACCTCGCCACCGACATCCGCCCAGATCTTCTTCTTCACGTAGTAGAGCAGGCCCGACAGGATGATCAGGAACAGGATCACCCTGAAGCCCAGGGCCTTGCGGTCCATCATGTGCGGCTCGGCCGCCCACATCAGGAAGGCCGAGACATCCTTGCCGTACTGGTCCAGCGTCTCGGGCACGACCGGCTGGCCCTGATCGTTCTTGGGGTAGGAGACCTGCCCGTCGGTGATCGGCGGCGGCATCGCGATGATGTGGCCCGGATAGTACTTGTTGTAGTGGCCGCCCTCCGGCAGCGCGAAGTCCTTCGGCGGATCCTGGTAGCCGTTGATCAGGGCGTGGATGTAGTCCGGCCCCTGCTCCGAGTAGCCGACGAGCGGCAGCCAGTCGGTCAGGAAGTAGAGCGAGCCGCGGGAGAAGGTCCGCGCCTTGGCGATGACCGAGAAGTCCGGCGGGGCCTTGCCGCCGTTGGCCGCGGCCGCAGCCTGATCGTTCGGGAAGGGCGGCGGGAAGGTGTCGGCCGGGCGGCCCGGCCGCTCGAACATGTCGCCGGCGTCGTTCGGCCCGTCCTTCACCTGGTAGGTCGCGGCCAGCGCCTTGACCTGCCCGGCGGAGAAGTGCGGCCCGCCCTCCTGCGCGAGGTTGCGGAAGGAGACCAGCTTCATCGAGTGGCAGGCGGAGCAGACCTCCTTGTAGACCTGGAAGCCGCGCTGCAGCTGCGCGGTGTCGAAGCGGCCGAACACGCCGGCGAAGCTCCAGTTCACGCGGGCCGGGATCGGCCCGCCATGCCCTTCCTGGGCGGAGACCGGCACGGCGCCGATCAGCAGGGCCGCCAGGGCGGCCGCGGCGGTCGTCGAGAGGACGCGGGTCATCATCATGGTCCTGTCGTCAGCCCGTCAGCCTTTGGTGGTCGGAGCGGCGGCGGCGCCCGCCGGCATGCCGGATCCGGTCACCTGCTTGCCCGGTCCGGTCACGCTCTCGAGGATCGAGCCCGGCAACTTCTTCGGCGTCTCGAACAGGCCGCAGAGCGGCATGACGATCAGGAAGTGCGCGAAGTAGTAGGCGGTGCAGACCTGGGCGGCGAGCACGTAGCCGCCCTCCGGGGGCTGCGAGCCGAGCCAGCCGAGGAGGAGGGTCGCGCCGATGAACACCCAGAAGAACTGGCGGTAGATCGGCCGGTAGTTGCACGACCGGATCCGCGACGTGTCGAGCCACGGCGCGAACGCCAGGATGATCACCGCCGAGAACATCAGGATGACGCCGCCGAGCTTGCTCGGGACCGCGCGCAGGATCGCGTAGAACGGCAGGAAGTACCATTCCGGCACGATGTGCGCGGGCGTCACCGCCGGGTTCGCCTGGATGTAGTTGTCGGCGTGGCCGAGATAGTTCGGCTGGTAGAACAGGAACCACGCGAACAGGATCATGAACACGCAGGTCGCGAACACGTCCTTGACCGTCGCGTAGGGCGTGAACGGCACCGCGTCCTTGCCCGACTTGATCGGGATGCCGGCCGGGTTGTTCTGCCCGGTGACGTGCAAGGCCCAGACGTGCAGCACGACCACACCGGCAATCATCCACGGCAGCAGGTAGTGCAGCGAGAAGAAGCGGTTCACGGTCGGGTTGCCCACCGAGTAGCCGCCCCACAGCAGGGTCTGAATCGTGTCGCCGACCACTGGGATCGCCGCCAGGATGTTGGTGATGACGGTCGCGCCCCAGAAGCTCATCTGGCCCCACGGCAGCGTGTAGCCGAGGAAGGCGGTCGCCATCATCAAGAGGTAGATGACGACGCCGAGGATGTAGAGCACCTCGCGCGGCGCCTTGTACGACCCGTAATAGAGGGCGCGGAACATGTGCACGTAGACGGCCACGAAGAACATCGAGGCACCGTTGGCGTGCGCGTAGCGCAGCAGCCAGCCGTAGTTCACGTCGCGCATGATCTTCTCGACGGAGGTAAAGGCACCTGTCGCCGAGGGCTCGTAGTGCATCGCCAGCCAGATGCCGGTGACGATCTGGATTCCCAGGAAGGCGGCGAGGATCGCCCCGAAGGTCCAGAAGTAGTTGAGGTTCCGCGGAACCGGGTAGGCGATGAAGGACGAGTGCACCAGCCCGGCAATGGGCAGGCGCGCCTCGAACCATTTGGCCACGCGGCTCTTCGGGACGTAGGTGCTGGCTGTTCCGCTCATGCTTCCGTCCTCCTCAGGCCGCTTCCTTGCCGCCTTCGCCGATCCGGATCTTGGTATCGGTCTGGAAGGCGTAGGGCGGGATCGGCAGGTTGATGGGCGCCGGTCCGTGGCGCACGCGACCCACCGCGTCGAATTGCGAGCCGTGGCACGGGCAGGCCCAGCCCTCGAAATTGCCCTGGTGGCCGATCGGCACGCAGCCGAGATGCGTACAGTTGCCGTAGACCACCAGCCACTGGTCGTGGCCGCTTTTGACCCGCGTCGGGAAGGCGGCCGGATCGATCATGGCCGAGAGCGGGACCGCCTTCATGTCGGTCACTTCCTTGGCGGTCAGCTTGCGCACGAAGATCAGCTTGCCGCGCCAGAAGACGTTGATGATCTGACCGTCCTGGATCGGTGTCAGGTCGACCTCGATCGGCGCGCCGGCGGCGATCGTGTCGGCGTCGGGCGCCATAGAGGAGATCAGCGGCCAGACGACGGCTCCCGCCCCGACCGCCAACCCGGCGCCCGTCGCCAGGAACAGAAAGTCACGGCGGCTGCCCTCATGACCAGAGACCGCGGCAGCGGCGGCTGATGTGTTCGCCAAGGTTCGGAACTCCATGCGTCGGCGTCAGGGCCGCAGGTGCCCTCGTCCCGGCTCGTCCCGGGAACAAAGCATTATGGTTCTAATCTGAGCAATGAGACCGTCTGCCGCCCCCGAGTCAAGCCGCAGTGTGCGGCGCGGCGATAAGGTCGCCCCTCGATCGTAGCGGTATGTTGCCGGCAATCTCGCTCCTCCGACGCTCAGGCGACGGCGCTGTCGTACCGGGCCGTCCCGTCATCGAGAAAGCCGCCCGACTGCCGCGACCACAGCCCGGCATAGACGCCGCCGGCGGCGACCAGTTCGGCGTGAGTCCCCTCCTCGATGATCCGGCCTCGGTCGATCACGACCAGCCGGTCGAGGGCCGCGATCGTCGACAGGCGATGCGCGATGGCCAGCACGGTCTTGCCGGCCATCAGCGTGTCGAGCGATTCCTGGATCGCCGCCTCGACCTGACTGTCGAGCGCCGAGGTCGCCTCGTCGAGAATCAGGATCGGCGCGTCCTTCAGCATGACGCGGGCGATGGCGATGCGCTGGCGCTGGCCGCCGGACAGCTTGACGCCCCGCTCGCCGACCTGGGCGTCGTAGCCGCGCCGGCCCTTGTGGTCGACGAGGTCGGCGATGAACGTGTCCGCGTGGGCGAGCCGCGCGGCCCGCTCGATCTCCGCCTGGGTGGCGCCGGGGCGGCCGTAGGCGATGTTGTCGCGGATGGAGCGGTGCAGCAGGGAAGTGTCCTGGCTGACCATCGCGATGGCCTCGCGCAGGGATCGCTGGGTCACCGTCGCAATGTCCTGGCCGTCCACCAGGATCCGCCCGCTCTCCACGTCGTAGAGCCGCAGGAGCAGGCCCGCCAGGGTCGACTTGCCGGCGCCGCTGACGCCGACCAGCCCGACCTTCTCGCCCGGACGGATCGTAAGGGAGAAATCCTCGATGACGGTGGCGTCGCCGCGCCCGTAGTGGAAGCCGACCTCCTCGAACCGGATCTCGCCGCCGGTGACGGCGAGCGTCCGCGCGTCCGGCGCGTCGACGAGGGCGTGCGGCCGGGCCATCGTCTGCATGCTCTCCTGGACCACGCCCACATTCTCGAAGACGCCTCGCACGGTCTGCATGACCCAGCCCGACATGGCGATGAGCCTGAGGACCAGGGCGAGCCCCGCCGACGCCTCGCCGGTCGTCATGCCGCCGTCGCGCCACAGTACGAGGCAGGCCGCGCCGGTGGCGATCAGGAGCCCGCTGTTGAGCAGGCCGAGGAGGCTCGTCGTCAGGGTGACCAGCCGGAACTGGTGGAGATAGGCGGCGGTGTGGACTTCCACGGCGTCCTGCACCGCGGCCCGCTCCTCGCGGTCGCGGGCGAAGAGCTTCACCGTCAGAATGTTGGTGTAGCTGTCGACGATGCGGCCGATCAGCGTCGAGCGGGTGTCGGCGGTCTTGTGCGAGCGCGCGCGGGCTCGGGGCACGAACCACGCGGTCAGGGCCGCGTAGGCGGCGATCCAGAGCAGCACCGGGACGGCGAGCCACGGCGAGATCGCGCTGAACAGCCCGACCGCGGTGATCGCGTAGATCGCCACGTACAGGAGCGTGTCGATGAAGACGACGGCGAGTTCCCGCACCGCCGGGCCCACCTGGACGACGCGGTTGGCGAGCCGTCCCGAGAAGTCGCCCTGGAAATACGAGAGCGCGTGCCCGAGGGTGTAGAGATGCGCCCGCCAGCGGATCTGGCTGGTCGATTGCGGCACGACGAGCTGGTTGGACAGCACCTCGTGGGCCCAGATCGACAGCGGTCGCACCACGGCGATCAGCAGGACCACCAGCCCGAGCTCGACCGCGTGGTCCGACAGCACCGTCGCCCGGTCGGCCGAGCCGAGCAGGTCGATGAACCAGCGCATCACGAGGTAGAGGGAGGCCTCGACCGTGCCGGCGATCACCGCGATGACGAACAGCGCCGCCAGGGCGGCGCGGATCGGGCGCAGGTAGAACCAGGCGAAGCCGAGCACCGACCGCGGCGGCATCCGCGCCTCGTCGAAGGGCGCGAAGGGGTCGACGCGGCGTTCAAGCCAATCGAGGAACATGTTGATGGGGGCGTGACGCGGCGGGAGCCCCTCATGTAAGCGCCTCCCGCCGCGCGCCAACCGCGCGGCGTGGTCGCGCCGCCCGGCCTCAGCGGTTCAGGGCGAGGGCCGCGCCGGACTTGGTGAGGGCGCCTTCCAGGCCGCCGCCGCCCTGGCGCAGCCGCGCCGCCACCGAGCCGCCCGGCTGGTAGAGGTAGACCTCGCCGTCGCGGAAGTCCCAGGCCGAGACCCGCGCGAGATCCTTGTTGGCGCAGCCCGAGGCCGTCGCCCGGTAGAGGTCGAGGGCCGGGGTGCTCGAGAGCGTGACCTTGCAGTTCGCACCGGTCGCGTCCCGCGCATCCCAGCTTCCGACCACCGATGAGCGGCCGCCCGTGGCGACCGGCGGCGGCGGCGCCGGCGGGGCGACCGGCTCGGCGATCACGGTGGGGCCGCCGGCGGGCGGCGCGGCCGCCTGGGCACCGGGCGGGGGCGGCGCGTCGGGGCTCGCCGCGACGCCGGGCGGCGGCGCCAGCGGGGCCGCCGTCACCGTGCCCGACGGCATGGCCGGCACCGTGTCCAGGGACGCCTGGGGCGACGGCCCCCGGGTGCGCGGCCCGTCGAGGCGGCTGGAGGCGCAGGCGCCGAGGCTGGCGGCCAGACAGAGAACAGCGAACGTCGACAGGCTCGGGCGCAGCATCGGTCCACTTCGGGTCAGGATTCACGGCGCGGAGGCGCTTCGATCCTGACTCCGTGGCAATTGCGCTGTCCGCAAGGCAGCCCTCTCAGCCTGGACCAACTCTGCTGCGGAGAGCCGGCCTTTTCGGCCGGGTGTGGCCCTCAGGCCTCAACACCCGACTCGACTGCGCGATCAGAGCGTGCGCTCGACCATCATCTTCTTGATCTCGGCGATGGCCTTCGCCGGGTTCAGGCTCTTCGGGCACGTGTTGGCGCAGTTCATGATCGTGTGGCAGCGGTACAGCCGGAACGGGTCGTGCAGCCCGTCGAGGCGGTGGCCCGTGTTCTCGTCGCGCGAGTCGATCAGCCAGCGATAGGCCTGCAGCAGGGCCGCCGGGCCGAGGAACTTGTCGCCGTTCCACCAGTAGCTCGGGCACGACGTGGTGCAGCACGCGCACAGGATGCACTCGTAGAGGCCGTCGAGGCGGGAGCGGTCCTCCGGCGTCTGGCGCCACTCCTTCTCGGGCGCGGGCGTCTCGGTCTGGAGCCAGGGCTCGATGGCGGCGTGCTGGGCGTAGAAATTCGTCAGGTCCGGCACGAGATCCTTGAGGACCGGCATGTGCGGCAGCGGGTAGATCCGGATCGCACCGTCCTTGTCCTTGCGGGTCATCACCGGCAGGGCGTTGTCGGGGCTCTTGCACTCGTCGATGCCCATCGTGCAGGCGAGCGCGTTCTGCCCCTCGATGTTCATCGCGCAGGAGCCGCAGATGCCCTCGCGGCAGGAGCGGCGGAAGACCAGCGTCGAGTCGACCTTGTTCTTGATCCACAGCAGCGCGTCGAGGACCATCGGGCCGCAATCCTCGCGGTCGACCTGATAGGTGTCGATCCGCGGGTTGGCCCCGTCATCCGGGTTCCAGCGGTAGATCTTGAAGGTCTGCAGGTTCCTGGCGCCGGGCGGGGCCGGCCAGGACTTGCCCTGGGTGATCTGGGAATTCTTCGGAAGGTTGAACTGAGCCATGGTTCTCGACGGCTTCCGCTGGAGCAGGATGCGGCGGCCGGAGGGGTGAGGCCCCGCCGCCGCAGTCGTTGTGCAGAGTTGCAGATCAGTACACGCGCGCCTTGGGCTCGATGTACTGGATCTCGTTGGACATCGTGTAGGTGTGGACCGGGCGGTAATCGATGACCACTTGGTGCTGGCCCTCGTCGAGCCAGGACAGCGTGTGCTTCATCCAGTCCTTGTCGTCGCGGTCCGGGAAGTCCTCGCGCGCGTGGGCACCGCGGGATTCCGTGCGGTTGGCGGCCGATTCCATCGTCACCACCGCCTGGCCGATCAGGTTGTCGAACTCCAGAGTCTCCAGGAGGTCGGTGTTCCAGACCAGCGACCGGTCGGTGATCTTCACGTCGGCGGCGGCGTTCCAGACCTTGTGGATCAGGCCCTTGCCCTCCTCCAGCACCTCGCCGGTGCGGAACACGGCGCAGTTGTTCTGCATCGTCTTCTGCATCTCGGCACGGAGCTCCGCGGTGGGGGTCGAGCCGTTGGCGTAGCGGAACCGGTCGAGACGCTCGAGGGCCTTGTCGGTCGCGCCCTTGGGCAACTCCATGGCCCGGCCGTTCGGCTCGACGATCTCGGCGCAGCGCTTGCCGGCGGCGCGGCCGAAGACCACGAGGTCGATCAGCGAGTTCGAGCCGAGGCGATTGGCGCCGTGGACGGAGACGCAGGCCGCCTCGCCGATCGCCATCAGCCCCGGGACCACCGTGTCAGGGTTGCCGTCGCGCAGCGTCAGCACCTCGCCGTGATAGTTCGTGGGGATGCCGCCCATGTTGTAGTGGACGGTCGGGATGACCGGGATCGGCTCCTTGGTCACGTCGACGCCCGCGAAGATCCGCGCGGATTCCGAGATGCCCGGCAGGCGCTCGTGCAGGATCTTCGGGTCCAGGTGGTCGAGGTGCAGGTAGATGTGGTCCTTGTTCTTGCCCACGCCGCGGCCGTCGCGGATCTCCATGGTCATGGAGCGCGAGACCACGTCGCGCGAGGCGAGGTCTTTCGCCGACGGCGCGTAGCGCTCCATGAAGCGCTCGCCCTCGGAATTGGTGAGATAGCCGCCCTCGCCGCGGGAGCCTTCGGTGATCAGGCAGCCCGCGCCGTAGATGCCGGTCGGGTGGAACTGCACGAACTCCATGTCCTGCAGCGGCAGGCCGGCGCGCAGCACCATGGCGTTGCCGTCGCCCGTGCAGGTATGGGCGGAGGTCGCCGAGAAGTAGGCGCGGCCGTAGCCGCCGGTCGCCAGGATGGTCATCTGGGCGCGGAAGCGGTGGATCTCGCCGGTGGCCTGATCGAGGGCGATGACGCCGCGGCAGCGGCCCTCGTCGTCCATGATCAGGTCGAGGGCGAAGTACTCGATGAAGAAATCGGTCTGGTTCTTCACCGCCTGCCCGTAGAGGGTGTGCAGCATCGCGTGGCCGGTCCGGTCGGCCGCCGCGCAGGTGCGCTGGGCGGTGCCCTTGCCGTAATCGGTCGTCATGCCGCCGAATGGGCGCTGGTAGATCTTGCCCTCCTCCGTGCGGGAGAACGGTACGCCCCAGTGCTCCAGCTCGTAGACGGCGGCGGGCGCGTTGCGCACGAGGTACTCGATGGCGTCCTGGTCGCCGAGCCAGTCCGATCCCTTCACGGTGTCGTACATGTGCCAGCGCCAGTCGTCCGGGCCCATGTTGCCCAGCGAGGCCGAGATGCCGCCCTGCGCCGCCACCGTGTGGGAGCGCGTCGGGAACACCTTGGTGATGCAGGCGGTGCGCAGGCCCGCTTCCGAGCAGCCCACCGTGGCGCGCAGTCCCGCGCCGCCCGCGCCGACGATCACGACGTCGAAGGCGTGATCGTGGATGGTGTAGGCAGGCCCGCTGCCGTTTGTGCCGTTGGCGGCCATGTTCGGCTCCTCGAGATCGATGTTGGCGGGGTCAGGCCGGCTGTCCGAAGCCGATGCGCAGGACCGCGTAGAGGCAGGCGACGGCCACGACGACCGCGTAGGCGTTGTTGGCGAACACCGCCGCGATCTTCGTCGCCGGCGCGTGCACGTAGTCCTCGATGATCACCTGCATGCCGAGGCGCATGTGGACCGTGACCGACAGTAGCGCCAGGATCAGGAGGATCGACACCAGAGGGGTCGCGACGAGGAGCCGCGCCTCCGGGTAGCCGCGGCCCGCCATCTTGGCGATGATCACCACGAAGCTCAGCATCAGCACGACGTTGGCGACGGCGGTCAGCCGCTGCAGCCACCAGTGCCCGGCGCCGTGATGGGAGACGCCGAGGCCGCGCACGCGGGCGCGCGGCGTGCGGATCGAGACGCGCGTGTCCTGCCGGACCTCTTCCTTAGCCATGTCGTCCTCCTCAGCGGACCAGAAGGGCGACCGCCCAGATGACGAGGGTGAGGGCCACCGAGCCGATCAGCGTCAGCCGGGCCATCGAGAGGCGCTTCTCCCGGTCGAAGCCGACGCCGGTGTCCCAGATCAGGTGCCGGATGCCGCCGAGCATGTGGTGCATCAGGATCCACGTGTAGATGAACAGGATCAGGCGCCCGAAGATCGAGCCGAAGAACCCGGCCACGTAAGAGTAGCCGGCCGGTCCCGAGGCCAGAGCCACGAGCCAGATCGCGACGAGAGCAGTCCCGCCGTAGAGCGCGGTGCCGGTGATGCGGTGGAACACCGACATCGCCATCGTCCAGGTCCAGCGATAGATCTGGAGATGCGGCGACATGGGCTGAGCCACTGTCGGGCGGGCGGTGGGTGCCATCGTGTTGAAGCCTCGCAGCTGCGAACTGGACCGTCTCTAATCTGGTAGCGCTAGAGCCTGAGCGGGCAACCCGCAATCCGTCATGGTGCGGCGCAATGTGCCCTCTGGGGCGACACTTTGCCGATTCTGTCACTTCAGCTGTCCCAGGAGGCGCCACCACGCGTAGTCGAGCGGCGCCGCCACGAGGAGCGACAGGAAACCGAAGCTCAGGGTGAGCCGGGTCGCGTCCCGGAGACGGACCCGCCCGAGCTCGCTGGCGAACACGATCGGGGGCGCCTGATAGGGGAAGAACAGAGTCGAGTAGCCGATCACCTGCAGCGAGACGACCGCGAAGGGTGACAGGCCGCTCGCCTCCGACATCTCGCCCGCGAGCGCCGTGTACAGGGCCGGGGCGCCGTTGGCGGTGACGAGGAGGGTCAGCACCGTGGCGATGCCGGTGAGCACCGCGAAGTTCTGCGTCGGCGCGTCGTGCGCCAGGGGGGCGACGGTCAGCAGCAGATGGCCGAGGCGCTCGCCGAGCCCGGTCTCGTTGACGAGGGCGACGAGGCCGAGCAGCGCCGCGATGTAGAAGCAGGTCCGCAGGTTCACCTGTTGGAACGCCTCCGGCGGCAGGACCCCGATCCGCGGCAGCAGGCAGACGACCGCGGCGGCGAGGCCGACCCAGGCGGGGGCAAGGCCGTGGAGGCTGTCGGTCATCCAGAGGATCAGCGTGCAGGCGAGGATCACCGCGAGGCGCCGCTCGGGCGCGGACAGCGGGGGAAGGTCCGGCAGGGCCGGAGCGGCGGAGCCGAGGTTGTCCGGGAACAGCCGGACGATGAGGCCGACGAGCAGCACGCCCTTCACCAGCGCCAGGACCGGGGCATGCAGGAGGAAGTAAGAGAGGTACGACAGGTGCAGGCCGAGCAGGTGCTCGGCCGAGCCGGCCATCACGAGGTTCGGGACGTTGGCGGGCAGGATCGCCGCAGAGAGGATCGGGGTGGCGAGGCCGACGGCTAGGACCGCACCCGTCCGCCCCGGGCGCCCGGCCGCGAGGCCGAAGGCGTCGCAGAGTGCGAGGGTGACGGGGATCATCAGGGCAATGCGGCCCAGATTCGACGGCATGACGAAGGCGATGAGGAAGCTCAGCGTCACCAGCCCAGCGATGAAGCGGCCGTAGGAGCCGGAGAGCCGCAGGGCGAGGGTGCGCGCCATCCGGGCGCCCAGGCCGGTCCGGGTCATGCCCTGCCCCACTACCATGCCGGACAGGACCAGCCAGAACGCGGAGGACGAGAAGCCCGAGAACACCGTCGCGGCCGAGCCGAGACGCAGCAGCATCGCCAGTCCGAAGAAGGCGAGTGCCGTGACGATCTCGGGCAGCAGCGCGGTCGCCCACAGGCCCATGCACAGCACGAGCAGCCCCGCCGTCGCCGCAACCAGTCCCTCGCCGCTCACCGCGATCGTCCCCGCACCACGCTACGCCGGAAGCGGCATCCTCATCGGATTGGAACGGTTCGCAATTCGGGACTTGTTGAGCGAGCCTTCGCCTGCGGCGAAGGCTGTGGATCCGGTGGGCCGATCTGGCCCAGGGGTCCTCACGACATTGCCCGACCGAAGGCCGGCCGGGCGTCGCGCGGTTTCGAGGATGCGCCGCGGGGACGAGACCCGCGCCGCCTGCCTCAGTAGCCGTAGCCGTAGGAGCCGTTGCAGGCAGCCGGGTCGTAGGCGCCGTAGCCGTAAGTGTAGGCGCAATTGTCGTAGCCGTAGTCGAGACCGCCCAGGCCGTAACCGACGCCGAGGCCGAGCCCGAGGCCGGCAAGTCCGTAGCCGACGCCGCGTCCGTAGCGGTGGCCGTAATAGCCGCGGTTGACGAAGCCGCGACCGGCGATCCCGCGGTTCCCGACCCCGCCGAACCGGCTGGCCTGGTTATATCCGCCGGCCCGCAGGCCGCCGGTCCGGCTGCCGCCGACGCCGGCCACGCCGAGCCCGGCCCCGCGGAAGCCAACGCCCAGTCCGCCGACCCGCGCCCCGCCGACGCCGTTCTGGAAGGCGCCGCCGCCGAAGCCGCCGTTCCGGAACGCCCCGCCGCCGACACTGCCGCCGCGGAAGCCGCCGCCGAAACCGCCACCGTGGAAGCCGCCCCCGCCGAATCCGCCGCCGTGGAAGCCACCGCCGCCGAAGCCGCGGGCATCGGCGACGGTCGGCGCGAACGCGACGGCTGTCAGGAGGGCGGTGGAGACGAGTGCGATACGAGTCATGGGAAAGCTCAGCCTGCTGTGTGGTGCTTTAACCACTCAACCCGGCTCTAAGGCGGCTGTATCCAAGCTTGAGTATGACCGATGGCGTGGCAGTCGGTCGCTGAGTTGGCGATATGTACGTCGGGCTCGAACGTCACCCTGGACTTCATGAAGTCTCACCGGAAGGGCGGTTCATCGAAACTGCGCAGCTTGCGCGAGTGGAGACCTTGCCGATCGGCCCGAAGAACGTCGAGGGCCGCCAGCCCGACCCGGAGGTGCTCCGAGACGGCCCGATCGTAGAAGGCGTTGGCGGCACCCGGCAGCTTGATCTCGCCGTGGAGCGGCTTGTCTGAGACGCAGAGCAGCGCGCCGTAGGGAACGCGCAGGCGGAAGCCCTGGGCGGCGACCGTGCCGCTCTCCATGTCCACCGCCACGGCGCGGGACTGGTTGATCCGACGCCGCTCCTGGCTGAAGCGCAGTTCCCAGTTGCGATCGTCGTAGGTCACCACCGTGCCGGTGCGCAGGCGCCGCTTGAGCGCGTCAGCCTGCTCGCCCGTCACCGCGGCGGCGGCGTCCTGAAGGGCGACCTGCACCTCGGCGAGGGCCGGCACCGGCACGTCCGGCGGCACGAGCTCGTCGAGGATCCGGTCGCGGCGGAGGTAGGCGTGCGCCAGCACGTAGTCGCCGATGGTCTGCGACTGCCGCAGGCCGCCGCAATGGCCGACCATCAGCCAGCAATCCGGGCGCAGCACCGCGAGGTGGTCGGTGATCGTCTTCGCGTTCGAGGGGCCGACGCCGATATTGACCAGCGTCGTGCCCTGCTGGGTCCCGTCGGAATCGCGCGCCACCAAGTGGTAGGCCGGCATCTGATGGCGATGCCAGGGCGAGGCGGCGATCACAGCGGCCGGGTCTGCATCCACCGCCTCGGCACGGGTCACGGACACGCCGCCCGGCAGGACCAGCCGCTCGAACCCCTCCGCGCCCGAGGCGAGCCGCTCCAAGCCGTGGCGGACGAACTGGTCGACGTAGCGGTGATAGTTGGTGAGCAGGATCCAGGGCTGGACGTCGCGCCAGTCGCAGCCGGTGTAATGGACGAGGCGCCGGAGCGAGTAATCGACCCGAACCGCGTCGAACAGCGCCAGGGGCAGCGGCTCGCCAGGGATCTGGTCGAACAGCCCGTCCGCGATCTCGTCGCCCACGAGCGACAGGAGCGGCACCGGGAAATAGGTGGCGAGGTCCGCGCCGTCGACGCTCCGCCCGCGCGCGTCCAGCCCGGCCTCCAGCACGTAGGGATAGGGAATCTCCTGCGCGCTGAGACCGACCTCGAGGGCGATGCCGTAGTCGGCGATCAGCGGCTCCAGCTGGCGGGTCAGGTACGTCCGGAAGAATTCCGGATGCGTGATTGTGGTGGCGTAGGTGCCGGCGGCCTGGAGCTTGGCGGTGGCGCGCCGGACCCGGGGCAGCGGCCCGTCCGGGCGGTAGCTGATCCGTAGTTCCGGGTAGCGGAAGGCGAGACGCTCCGTGGCGTCCGGCGGCGGCCCGCCGGCGAGGTAGCGCTCCAGCGCGGTCCGCAGGGCGCCGGCCGCGTCGTCGTAGAGCTCGACCAGCCGGTCGATGGCGGTCGCGGCATCCGCCACCGCCTGCATCGGCCGCAATTCCCGCTCGATCATGTCGCCTCCGTTCCTGCTGCCGGATCTACACCCCGCGCCATCCGGGGGCGAGATGCGGGGTTGCGAGCCGCGGACACATGGCCGACAAGCCGGCCGGCGCGGAGCGCGGCGGCGAGGACGCGGGCATGGACACGGGGCTGGACGCGGATGAGTTCGGGACCCGTCCCGGTGAAGAGAGGGCCGCCCTGCCCGCGACCTTCGACGCGGGCCTCCACTTCATCGGCCGGCTGCGCACGCCCTGGCAGGCGCGGTCCGACTGTCCGAAGAACGGCCTGCAGGCCGACGGAATCTGCACCGTCGAGGTCGATCCGGCCTACGCCCCCGGCCTGCGCAACGTCACGGGCTGCACGCACCTGATCCTCCTCTACTGGATGGACCGGGCGACCCGCGGCCTCGTGATCCAGCGGCCGCGCCACGCCGACGGCCCCAGGGGCACGTTCTCCCTGCGCTCGCCCGCCCGTCCCAACCCGATCGCCCTGTCGGTCGTGGAACTGCTCGGCCGCGACGGCGACACGCTCCGCGTGCGCGGGCTCGACTGCCTCGACGGCACGCCGCTCCTCGACATCAAGCCCTACTTCGCCTCGACGGACGCGCGGCCCGACGCCCGGGTCGACCGGGCCGGGGCCGAGCCGTGAAGCGCGTCGTTTCCCTCGTTCTCGGCGGGCTCGCCCTCCTGGCGATCGGCGGCTTCGCCGGGTGGCGCCTGCATCGGCCGGGGGCCGACGCGCGGGCCTACGCCGAGATGCGCCTGATCGCCGTGCAGGTCAGCCTCGACGAGGCGCCGCCGGACTACGTGTTCTGGGCCGGCGATTCCCAGGTGGAGTTGCAGCCCGGGAGCCAGCGGCCCTGCGGGCTCGACTTCCTCAACGGCGGGATCAGCGGCGCGACCGCGGGCAGCTACGCGGACTACCTCGCGCGCCTGACCTTCAAGGTGCAGCCGCGGCTCGCGGTCCTGACCATCGGGACCAACGACATCTTGGTGAAGAACAACCCGCAGCTGCACAAGCCGACGGAGCAGTTCGAGGCCGCCACCGAGACGATCGTCAAGCGGCTGCAGACCCTCAGCCCGCGCGTCGTGGTGACCGCCCTCCCCCCGGTCGGTCGCGAGATCGGCAAGCTGGTCGATGCCGGCGCGGTCGCGGATTACTCGCGCCGGTTGCAGAACCTCTGCGGGCGGCTCGGCTGCGTCTTCGCGGATCCGTTCGCAGCCCTGCGCGACGGCGATACGGGCTACGCCAAGCCCGGCGCCCTGCGCGACGGGCTGCACCTCGCGGCATTCCGGCCGGCGCTGAGGGCGGTCGAGCCGGCGCTCTGCACCCCGTGAGGGCCGGCGCCGCGTCGTTGCGAGCGGTGCGTAGCAATCCAGGAGCGCGTCACGGATCGAAGCGTCACGCTGCCCTGGGTCGCTTAGCTCCGCTCGCGATGACGGCGCGGGATCGGGCCGGACGCCGGCTCATTCCCACTCGATCGTGCCGGGCGGCTTCGAGGTGATGTCGTAGGTCACCCGGTTGATGCCCTTCACCTCGTTGATGATCCGGGTCGCGACCCGGCCCAGGAAGGCCATGTCGAACGGGTAGAAGTCGGCGGTCATGCCGTCGACCGAGGTGACGGCGCGCAGCGCGCAGACGTGGTCGTAGGTGCGCCCGTCGCCCATCACGCCGACGGTCTTCACCGGCAGGATCACCGCGAAGGCCTGCCAGATCGTGTCGTAGAGGCCGGCCTGCCGGATCTCGTCGAGGTAGATCGCGTCGGCCTTGCGTAGGGCTTCCAGCTTCTCGCCGGTGATCGTGCCGGGGCAGCGGATCGCCAGGCCCGGGCCCGGGAACGGGTGGCGGCCGACGAAGCCCTCGGGCAGGCCGAGCTCCTTGCCGAGCACCCGGACCTCGTCCTTGAACAGCTCGCGCAGCGGCTCCACGAGCTTCATGTCCATGCGCTCGGGCAGGCCGCCGACGTTGTGGTGGCTCTTGATCGTCACGGACGGACCGCCGGTGAACGACACGCTCTCGATCACGTCGGGGTAGAGCGTGCCCTGCGCGAGGAACTTCGCCCCGCCGATCTTCTTTGATTCAGCCTCGAAAACGTCGATGAACAGGCGGCCGATAGTCTTGCGCTTGATTTCCGGGTCGCTGACGCCCTCCAGAGCCGCGAGGAACATCCCCGATGCCTCCACGTGGACCAGCGGGATGTTGTAGTGGTCGCGGAACAGCGCCACGACCTGCTCGGCCTCGCCGAGGCGCAGGAGCCCATGGTCGACGAACACGCAGGTCAGCTGATCGCCGATCGCCTCGTGGATCAGCACCGCCGCCACGGCCGAATCGACGCCGCCCGACAGGCCGCAGATCACCTTCTCGGAGCCGACCTGCTCGCGGATCTTAGCGATGGCCTCTTCGCGGTAGGCGCCCATGGTCCAGTCGCCCGAGCAGCCCGCGACGTCGCGCACGAAGTTGCGGATCAGCAGGGCGCCGTGGGGCGTGTGCGCCACCTCCGGGTGGAACTGGACCGCGTAGTAGTTGCGGGCCTCGTCGGCAACCGCCGCGAAGGGGGCGTTCCTGGAGATCGCCACGGTGGTGAAGCCGTCCGGCAGCTTGGTGACGCGATCACCGTGGCTCATCCAGACCGGGTATTTCTCGCCCTTGTGCCAGACGCCCTTGAACAGCGGGCAGTCGGCCAGGATCTCGACCTCGGCGCGGCCGAACTCCGCGTGGTGGCCGCCCTCGACGGCGCCGCCGAGCTGGGCCGCCATGGTTTGCTGGCCGTAGCAGATGCCGAAGACCGGGACGCCCGAATCGAACACGAGCTGGGGCGCGCGGGGCGAGGCCTCGACGGTAACCGATTCGGGGCCGCCGGAGAGGATCACGCCCTTGGGCTTCTGCTCGCGGAACGCGGCCTCGGCCTTCGTGAAGGGCACGATCTCGCAGTAGACGCCCTCCTCCCGCACGCGGCGGGCGATGAGCTGCGTCACCTGAGAGCCGAAATCGACGATCAGGATCTTGTCGTGGTCGGTGTTCATCGCGGGCGATTATCCGAAGCCCGCGGCGCGTGCAACGCACAAGTCCGGATTGTCCGGCCTTCCGACGTGCCGTCACCGACGGAATGCCGGACCCGAACGTCAGGTCCCGCGCGTCGCCGTCGCCCCGTCGGTGCCGGCGCGGCCAGCCGCGCGCGGCGGTCTCGGCTGGCCCGACGCGCGCCAGCTCTCAGTCGAAGTTGCGGACCTTGGCCGAGCCACCGAGGCTGATCGCGGGCTTCGCGGCGGCGCCGGCGAGGCTCACCTTCTTCTGGCCGGGCGGGGTCTTGGCGCGCAGCTGCGGGGCGGGCTCGGGAGTCGGTCGCGACGGCTTCAAGTGCGCCTGGCCGTGGATCACCGAGCCGATCTCCCCCGCCACGCGGATCAGGTCGTCGCGCTCGCAGGAACGAGCGACCTTTAGCCCGAGCTTGTGCATGTGGCTCTTGCCGTAGAGGTAGGCGGCGAGCTGCGCGCGCTTCAGCGGCGGGATCTGCTCCAGGATCAGCGGCAGGTCGAAGTCGTCGGCCCGGTACACGGAGCCCAGAACCTCGAGGGTCACCGGGCAATCGACTTCGGGCTCGGCGCCGCTGGTCGGATGCGCTTGCGTCATGGATGCCTCTCGGAGGTCGATGGATCGGGACCGGGCTCGGATGCCCCGGAGCCGGGGTCGAGTTCAACCCCTATCGGAACGGTGAGGTTCGCAATCCTGTCCTGCGCGGGCGCAGGCGTCGGTGGCGGGACCGGTTCGGGCTTCCAGGCGCCCAGGCAGCCGGTGCAGACCGATTCGATCACCGCGCGGGCATGGGCCTGCCGACGGGCCCAGAGCATCTCCCGGGCGAGGCGCGCCGCCTCGGCGTCCGGCAGCGGGCGGATGCGGATGAAGAGCGGCTCCTGCGCGGCGACGGGTGCCGGTGTCAGGGCGAGGAGCCCGAGCAGCGCCATCGCGGGATCGGCGGCACGCCACCGGCGCCGCGGCGCCGACCATGCAGGTCCCGCCATGTCACTCTCCCGCCCGGAACGAGCGCGATACCTCACCCGTCAGGGTAAACCGCCTCTTAACGGCCGCCGCGGCCGCGCGGAACTTCACCTCGGGAAGCCGGTAGAACCAGGGGGGACCGAGCGGGAGACGGCTTGATGCCTCAGATGTTCGACTGGATCTTCTTCGCGATCATGCTGCCGTTCCCGGCCTACCTGGTCTGGGACTTCATGCGGCATCGATAGGCGGGGCGAAACGGCGCTCACCCGCCGGGCGCAGCGGCCGCACGGCCGACCGGCGCGGTCCGTTCGGGCTCGATGCCCGGCTCCGCCGCCTGCTCGGCCCGCCGCCGCTCCTGCGCGCGCCCGAGCCAGACGCTGTTCACGAGCCACGCCATCGACAGCGGGATCGCGGCGCCGGCCACGCTGGCGCTGCCGAGCCCCATGCCCTGGATGCCGGTGAACGACCACGCGCCGACCTGATCGCCCAACCGGTAGACCACCGTGTCGATGAAGCTCTTCGCCTTGTAGCGGTCCTCCCGGGGGACGACGGTGAACAGCACCTCGCGCACCGGCCGGGCGATCGCGAAGTTCCCGGCCCGGCGGAGCACCTGGAACGCCACGATGACGCCGATCGTCGGCCAGAGCGCGAGCGCCGCGAAGCCGAGGATGCTGAAGGCCGGGAGGATCGCCAGCGTCAGGGCGACGCCGATTCGGTTCACGATCCGGCCGGTGAGGAACAGCTGGATGCCCAGCGTGAGGACGTTCACCGCGAGGTCGACGCTGGCGAAGAATGCCGTCTGCGCGCCGCGGTCCGGGAAGCTCCGCTTCGCGATGCCCGCCTGCTCGAAGTACAGGAACGTCGAGGTCACCGAGAACAGCAGCAGGAACAGCGAGATGTTGAGTAGGTAGGGCGACGCGAGGGTCCGGGTGACGCCGGCGAGCACGCTGCCGCCGATCGTCCGGTCCTGCCCGTCCTCGGCGCCCCCGTCGCGGCCCGGCACCTCGTGCAGCTGCGTCGACAGCGCGGCGAGCCCGCGCATGCAGAACACCGCGATCTCGAGGAGCACCACCGCGCACAGCATCAGGCCCCAGGTCGGGACGTTCTTGGCCAAGATCGCCGTGGTCGCCGAGCCCGCGATGGCGCCGAGCGTCGCGCCGGCCGCGATGAAGCCGAACAATCGCTTGCCCTGGGCGTTCGAGAACACGTCGACGATCGTCGCCCAGAAGATCGAGACCACGAACAGGTTGAAGATCGACAGCCAGACGAAGAACACTCGGCCGATCCACACGCCCCACTCGGCGGGCGCGAGGTAGAGCGTCAGCGCGAACGCTAGGATGTTGGCCGCGAAGAACCGATAGGTGATCGGCACGAACCGCGCCCGCGGCATCCGTTTCACCAGGTAGGCGAAGGGCAGGTTGAGGGCGAGCATCCCCAGGAGGGTGGCGGTGAACAGCCAGGGCAGGTTCTCGATGCCGCCGGCGACGCCCATCTGGTCCCGGATCGGGCGCAGGACGTAGTAGGCGGCCAGGATCGAGAAGATGTAGGCCCACGACCAGGCCAGCGCCCGGCCCTCGCCGGGCTGAACGTCGATCAGGCGCGCGAGCGTGCCGCGGGCGGGTTCAGGCATGGGCCGATCTCACCGGAATGGGCTTCTTCCCCGGACGGGCCTCCCTCGGGGAAGGCTCGGTCGGACCCCTCGCCGTTGCGGGGCCCGGCAAGGGGCCGGGCGACGCGCCTACTTCGCCAGTCCGAGTTTCTCGCGCATCTCCGGCGCGGTTACGTCGTGACCGAAGCCCGGGCTGCCCATGGCGAACTTGTCGGCATCCTTGAGCGGGCCGACCACCACCGGGTCGAACCCGGCATCGCGGACGAGGCCCTCGGCGACCTTCAGCGCCTCCGGGTCGTCCCCGGCGATCGGGATCGCCATCCGCCCGCCCGCACGACCCTTGCCGCCGTCCGCGCCCTCCTTGGCGAAGATCTTGTAATTGGCCGCGTTGAAGGCGCGCACGATCTTGGCGCCGGGGAAGTACTTGGCCGAGGTCGCGCCGATCCCGCTGGCCTGGACCTCGTCGTAGAGCGCGCCGTCGCGCTTCTGCGTGGCGTTGCCGGCATCGAGGACGACCTTCCCCTTGAGGGACGGGCCGATCTCCTTCGCGAGGTCCGGATAGGCCTTGTAGGGGACGGCGATGAACACGGCGTCGCCGAACTTGATCGCCTCCTCGGGCGTGCCGGCCCTGGCCTTGGGCCCGAGCTCCGAGACCATCGCGGCGAGCTGCTCCGGGTGGCGGGAGGCGAACATGACCTCGTGGCCGTCCTTGACCCAGAGCGACCCGATCGTGCCGCCGATGTTCCCGGCGCCGATCACGCCGATCCGGATCTTCTTCGCGTCGTCCTGGGCCGCGGCGGGCACGGCCGCGGGAAGAGCGGCGGCCACGGCGAGGCCAACCGCGAGGGCGAGCGCCGCGCGGCGCGAGGTGAGATCAGACCGCATCGATGAACGTCTCCATCTGCTTGCGCTGCGCCGCGTCGGGCAGCTTGCCCCGCGCGGCCCCGAGGTTGTCCTCGACATAGGCGGCCTTCGCCATGCCGGGGATCGGGCAGGTCACGGCCGGGTTGCCGAGCACGTATTTCAGGAAGAACTGCGGCCAGCTCGCGCAGCCGAGATCCTTGGCGACCGCCGGCAACTCCTTGCCCTGGACCGCCTTGAACAGGCGATCGCGGCCGAAAGGCACGTTGGTCATCACCGCCACGCCGCGATCCGCGGCCAGCGGGAGCACGCGCTCCGCGGCGGCACGGTTGTCGATGGCGTAGTTCACCTGAATGAAGTCGAGGCTCTCGCGCTTCATGACGGCCTCCAGGGCGTCGAGCTGGTTGTCGCGCCAGACCGTGACGCCGACGTACCGGACGCGCTTCTGCGCTTTCAGATCGCGCAGGACCGCCAGATTCCCGGTCACGTCGATCAGGTTGTGGACCGCCACCAGGTCGAGGGTGTCGACCTTCATGCGCTTCAGCGATCGGTCGAACTCCGCCAGCGTCGCGTCGCGGCCGGTCGTGTCGACCTTGCTGGCGAGGAAGATCTTCTGGCGCAGGCCGGGCTCCGCCAGGATCAGGCCGAGGACGTCCTCGGCGGTGCCGTAGCTCGGGGCCGTGTCGATCACCGATCCGCCGAGTGCGACGAAGGTCTTCACCGCCTCCTTCAGGGGCGCCACCGCCTCGGGCGTCGGCTCGACCTCGTAGCGCCGGGACGTGCCGATCCCGATGGCCGGGAGCGTCTCGCCGGTGGAGGGTATCGGGCGGCGGATCAGCGGCTCGGCCGCCGCGGCGAGGCGGCCGGCGAGCGGGGCGATAGCGGCTGCGGCGATGACGGCGCGACGGGATACGGGCATGGCCGGCCTCCGACGGATTCAGGACCCGCCGGGAGATAGGGCGCGTCCGCGCTCTGTGTATTCTTAATTCTCACGCTTCCGCGAGGGATGCGCGCTGCACCTTCGAGGCTCGGGCTAATCTTCCTCGGGCGGGTCCTCGAATTCCGCGCCCTCGGTATCGGGGGCGATGCGGAACCGGTACTCGTCGATCGCCAGGAACGCCCGGTGGGCGACCTGCGGGTCGATCCCGTCGCGGACGACCAGGGTCTGGAAGTCGATGAACAGGCGCGCGACGCGGGCCTCCTCCGTCAGGGTGGCCAGGGCGGACGAGCTCGCGCCGGCGCGCATCATGTAGCGCTTGGCCTCTCCGGCCGCGTCTGGCGCGGGCAGAACGACGACCTGCCCGGCGGTTTCCGGCTTCAGTTCCGCCCAGCGGACGGGCGTCCAGGCGATGATGGCGTCGGTGTGCTTCATCGAAGGCTCCGGCAGGTGGACGGGGATCCGCCTACCGGGCGCGGCCGGGAACGTCGAGGCTCCCGGCGTTCCGGATCAGGGTGCGCGCTCCATCTGGCCACGGATCTCGCCCTTCGGGTTCGCGGCGGTGTGGAGGTTGAAGTAGACCTTCCCCGCCTCGAGATCGGCGGCCTTGGCGTCGTCGAGGGTCGCCTCGCCGGTGAAGGGGCTGCTCGCCGCCGTCACCGGCACGAGCACGCCGGCATTCTCGCCCGCCTTGGCCGGCCCGTGGAAATGGGCGGCCGTGACGGGCCCGGTGAGGCCGCTGTACTGGCCCGACCAGATCAGGCGCTTGGTGGCGGGATCGAAGGTCGCGGTGATCTCGCCCTTGCCGGAGGACGCGGTTGCCGGCACCTCGCTGCCGCCGGTGAGCGCCGCGCGGTAGGTGACGTCCTTGCCCGCGGCGAATGCCGGACCCGTGGCGAGCGGCACCCCGAGGACGAGAAGGGCGGCGAGGCTGGTGGTCCAGCGATGGCTCTTGCGCGCTGTCATCGAACGCTCCGCGATCTGACGGGCCGTCGAGCGGCCCGTGCCAAACCTAGCGGGCCGGTACGGGTCGGACATGGCGGACGGGCTGTCGCCGAGCGATTCTCGGTGACAGCCAAGCGTTTCCCTCCCGCGCGCGACGGCACGCGGCCTGCCCGACCTCCGGAGGCGCGATTTGCTCACGGGAAGACGTTGACACGGCACGCCCGCTCTTCCTATACCGCCGCCACTGCACGCATCGTCTCGATGGACGGTCGCGGCTCGTGGCGGGGTAGCTCAGCTGGTTAGAGCAGAGGAATCATAATCCTTGTGTCGGGGGTTCAAATCCCTCCCTCGCTACCAACAGTTTCATTAGTCGACGTCTATAAATTTCAAGTCTCATCTGAGCGTGCCGACCTCTGTGTCGGATCTGGGCCGCAGCCGGAACGCTGATCCTGAGGATCGCAAATCCTTCCGCGAGCGGCCGGTCTCCAGCACAATCAGTTCTTCGCTCGAGCGCTTCGGTCGCACGCGAAGCCACTCACTTTTCAATCCCGTCTCGCTTGCCGCGAAGCAATGGACGTCTGGACTTGCTTCAGGATCTTGTACGGCTTGCTTTCGAGGACGGGGATCGGCGCGTCGAGCGCTACCGACCTTTCGATCTCGGCCGGCCCGACAGCTGATCGGGTCGCGACCCTTTAAGGCAGGCGAAGGTTGATGCCGGCGAACATCGTCCCGTCTTGAAAGTTCAGGACGGTGTCCGTCCATCGCATGACGCGGCGGCCACGATTGCCAGGCGGACCGCGGCTGCCGGTCCGGACCGGCGGGCGACCGTGATCTCTCCAAACGGAACCGGCCGGGACTGGATGGCTTGGCCTCCTGATGCACGACTTCGAAGAGACGCCGGCCATTCGGGAGACGGTGAAATCGATCGGCCCGGACGTCGGCGCGATGTCGCGCGCGCAACTTGAGGCGGAGGTGCTGCGCCTGCGCTCGAGGCTGCCGGAGGCAGGGGGCGAGACCGTCGGCCGGGAGGTGCGCCCAGTGCATCGGACCGCCGGGCAGGACGCGCCAGCGAGCGACTGGCGCCACCGGGTCGTCTTCGACAACGTCAGGGACTTCGCCATCGTCGTCACCGACCGCGACGGCTCGGTCATCGACTGGAACCCCGGCGCCGAGCGGATCTTCGGTTGGACGGCGGAGGAGATGCGCGGGCAGCCCGCCGACCGGATCTTCACGCCCGAGGACCGTGCGGAGGGGCGCCCTGAGGCCGAGATGCGGCTCGCGACGAGCGAGGCGCGCGCCTCCGTCGAGCGCTGGCACCTCCGCAAGGACGGCAGCCGCGTCAGGACGTCGGGCGAGATGATGCCGCTGCTCGACGAAGCCGGTGCGCATCGCGGGTTCACCAAGATTGTCCGCGACCGCACGGCCGAGCACGAGGCCGCAAGGGCGCTGAGGGAGCGCGAGGCCCACCTCCGGCATACCGTCGAATTGAATCCCCAGGTGCCGTGGACCTGCGACCCGGCGGGCAATATCACCTCATACTCGAACCGCTGGCTGGAACTGACGGGCCAGGCACCCGGCGAACCCGACGGCGCGGGCTGGATGAAGGCCCTGCATCCGGAGGACGTCCCCCACACGGTCGCGGTGTTCTCGGCCTGTCTCGCCTCGGGCGAGCCGGTCGACGTGGACTATCGCATCAACATCGCGGCGACCGGCACGTACCGCTGGATGCGGGCGCGCGCGCGTCCCCGCCGCGACGGAGCCGGCGCCATCGTGGCCTGGTACGGGGTGGTTGAGGACATCCACGACCGCCGCCTGGCCGAGGCGGCGCTGCAGGAGAGCGAGGCCCGTTACCGGACGCTCTTCGAGACGGTCGAGGTCGGGTTCTGCATCCTCATGATGCGGTTCGACGCGGACGGACGGGCGGTCGATTACCTGATCGAGGAGGCCAATCCGGCCTTCGCCCGGCAGACGGGCGCCGACGTGGCCGGCCGCTGGGTCAGCACGTTCGCGCCCGACCTCGAACGGCACTGGTTCGACAGCTACGGCCGCGTCGCCCTGACCGGGGAACCCGCCCATTTCGAGAACTACGCCGCCGTGTTCGGGCGCTGGTTCGACGTGCGTGCGCACCGGGTCGGGGACCCGCGCGACCACCGCGTCGCGGTCTTCTTCAGCGACATCACCGCGCGCAGGAGCGCCGAGTTGCTGGCGGAGGCCAGCGCGCGCGAGCTCCGGCTCATCACCGACGCGCTGCCGGTGCTGATTGCGTTCATCGACGCCGGCCACGTCTACCGCTTCGCCAACGAGGCCTACAAGGACTGGTTCTCCGCCCCGCCTGGCGAGGTCGTCGGACGCGATGTCCGCGAGCTGCTCGGCCCGGCCGCCTACGCCGTGCGGCGACCCTTCATCGATCGGGCGCTCGGGGGTGAGCCCGTCACCTTCGAGACGGACTGGCCGCACCGCGACGGGCGCCACCGCGTCGCCGAGATCCGCTACCTGCCGCGACGGACCTCCGGCGGCCGCGTCGACGGTTTCCACGTCTTCGTGCAGGACGTGACCGTCCGGGTGCAGACGGAGGCCGACCTCGCCCGCCAGGTCGCCGCCCGGACCGCCGAGCGCGACCAGATCTGGCAGGCCTCGTCCGACCTGCTCTGCGTGGCCAACCTCGACGGCTACTTCGTCGGCCTCAACCCGGCTTGGTCGCGAACTCTCGGGTGGACCGACGCCGACATGAAGGCGCGGCCGTTCCTCGATTTCGTCCACCCCGACGACGTCGCGTCGACCGTGGCGGCGGCGGGGGGACTGTCGCGCGGGGAGGCCCAGCTCACGTTCGAGAACCGCTACCGCCGCAAGGACGGCAGCTATGTCTGGCTGTCCTGGAACGCGGTGCCCCGCGACGGGCTGATCTACTCGTCCGTGCGCGACGTGACCGAGATCAAGCAGCAGGCCGAGGCGCTGGCCAAGACGGAGGAGGCTCTGCGGCAGTCGCAGAAGATGGAGGCGGTCGGCCAGCTGACCGGCGGCCTCGCGCACGATTTCAACAACCTGCTCGCGGGCATCTCCGGTTCCCTGGAACTCATGCAGACCCGGATGAGCCAGGGGCGGATGGGCGACCTTGACCGCTACATGAGCGTCGCCCAGGGCGCGGCCAAGCGGGCCGCCGCCCTGACGCATCGCCTGTTGGCCTTCTCCCGCCGCCAGACCCTCGACCCCAAGCCCACCAACGTGAACCGCCTCGTCCACGACATGGAGGAGTTGGTCCGGCGCACCGTCGGTCCGGCCGTCCACTTGGAGGTCGTCGGTCTTGCGGGGCTGTGGCCGGCGCTGATCGACCCGGGCCAGCTGGAGAACGCGCTGCTCAACCTGTGCATCAACGCCCGCGACGCGATGCCGGACGGCGGTCGCATCACCATCGAGACCGCCAACAGGTGGATCGACGAGGTCGGCGGCCGCCAGCACGACCTCGCGCCCGGCCAGTATCTCGGCGTCTGCGTGACCGACACCGGCACCGGCATGGCGCCGGACCTGATCGGAAAGGTGTTCGAGCCGTTCTTCACCACAAAGCCCACCGGCGAGGGCACGGGCCTCGGCCTGTCTATGGTTTACGGCTTCGCCAAGCAGTCCGGCGGGCAGGTGCGGATCTACTCCGAGGTCGGCGCGGGGACGACCGTCTGCCTCTACCTGCCGCGGCACTACGGCGAGGCCGACGAGGACGCGGTCGCGCGCAGGCTTTCCGAGGTCGAGCAAGCGGGCCAGGGCGAGACGGTGCTGATCGTCGACGACGAGCCCTCGGTGCGCATGCTGGTCACCGAGGTGCTGGAGGACCTGGGCTACACCGCCATCGAGGCCGCCGACAGCGTCGCCGGCCTGAAGGTGCTGCAGTCGGACGTGCGCATCGATCTGCTGGTGACGGATGTCGGCCTGCCGGGGGGCATGAACGGGCGACAGATGGCGGACGCCGGCCGCGAGCGGCGACCGGACCTGAAGGTGCTGTTCATCACCGGGTACGCGGAGAACGCCGTGCTCGGGAACGGCTACCTTCGGCCCGGGATGCAGGTCTTGACCAAGCCGTTCGTGCTGGAGACCCTCGCCTCCCGCATCAAGGACCTCATCGCCGAGACTTGAACCCCCTCGTCCGAAAGGGCCGCGCCCCCAGAGGGCAGCCGACTGCTCGTGCAACGGAAGCGGGCGAGCCCTGGGGTGCCGCCAGCGAGGTGACCGCCTCGGGGATCGGTCGCCTCGTCCGTGATCCGGTTCCCCGGGCCGGTCGCGCACATGATCGCAGGGCAGGCCGCGGGACGACCGCGTCGTGCCACCGGGTCCGCATTCGCGAGACCGATGACGGAGCGACGCCGAAGGTGTTGATGCTCGGTTCTCGTCGTCGGGCCCTATCCCGGGGCTTGCACGGCCGGGTGATATTGCGGGCTCTCACGCCGGTCGAACATCCCGTAGTCGCGAATGATCCGAACGGCTCGGAGGCGCGTGCCGGCGACTGATGAGACGGCGTTCGCCGCGCCGGCATCTCTCCACGACAGCAGCACCAGCACCTTTCCCGGATTGGTGAAGGAATCGAACGCGTCCCAACTCACCAGCCCCTCGGTCCGCTGGTCGAGACCGAGCATGGCCATGAGGTCGACATCGAAGGGCGTGGGCCGGTCCGCCGACATCGCCTCCGACAGTGTACAGGCCTTGGCTTGGCCGACTTCCGTCTCATCGAGGCGTTGCTCGCGGACCCGATGTCCCGCCGGCGGGTGGGTGTCAGCCGTCACCTCGCCGACGCGGAGATGGTAGTCCGCGAACACCTCGGACCGGCCTTTCCCCTGGATCAGGTGATGACCGGCATGGGTGCGCCAGCGGATCACCGACTTCTCGTCCCGCCACGTCGAGTGCGAAAGGACCCAGCCCGGCCGCGTCCGGCTCGTGAAGCGCTCGTTGTCGATGAAGCCGTCGATGCCCTCGAGTTCAGGCTTCAGCACGCGCGCGTGTTCCAGATAGGCGTCCTTGCGACCGTCGCCGGGTCGGACTTCGAAGATGACGGAGAACATGGGCTCCTCCCTGGGTGTCGATACGGTTCAAGCCGGGACCGGCTCACTCAGACATGTGGTGGAGGCTCGTCAGAGGGCCCTACGCCCGGCCTCGAGATGCATCAGATGCGTGCCGCGCCCGAGCTTGATGTCACGCCGGTCCGGGGTGCCGGAGAAGGCATCGAGCAGCCACGCGGCGTCGGTCGTCAGACCGTCCCGCTCACCCCGGAACTGGGGAGACAGCCGGCGAAGGAACAGTGTGGGCCCGGATCGCGGATCTTCGATCCAATGATGCTCCTGCGTGTCGTCCATCTTATCGGGCGTCATGGGCATACCTCCTGCCGTGGCTGGCGAACCCTGGGCACAGACGTGGCGCGGTTCTCTAGCTTCTCGCTCCCACTCTGATCCGGAGATCCCGGCCGAGTCAGCCGTAAACGCTTCGGTCCAAACCGAAGCGTCGTCGGATGCGGCGGGCGTTGAGCGCGTGTAGGTTCAGCTCATGACGCAGGGTCCTGCACTCTCCGAGATCGGCGCGCTCGTCGGAGATCCCAGCCGCGCCAATATCCTGTCGACCTTGATCGACGGGCGAGCGCTGACCGCGACCGAACTGGCCTGGACGGCCGGCGTCGCGCCAGCCACCGCGAGCGAGCACCTGACGAAGCTCGTGGCCGGCGGCCTGCTCACGGTGTCGCGCCAAGGTCGGCACCGATACTTCCGCCTCGCCTCCGTCGAGGTCGCCCGCATGCTCGAGGCCATGATGGTGATCGCGAACCGGGGCGAGCCGGAGGAAGCGTCGCGCCGAGCGACGCCGCGGATCGATCCAGCCTTGCGCGAGGCCCGCACCTGCTACGATCACCTCGCCGGACGGCTCGGCGTCGGGATCGCCGATGCGCTGGTCGCACGGGGACTGATCGTCCTGGGCGAGGAGGCGGGTGAAGTGACCGCATCCGGCGGTGCGTGGCTGGCCGCGTTCGGTGTCGAAGTCGAACCGGCCGGACGAACCCGCCGCCTGCTCTGCCGCCCCTGCCTGGACTGGAGCGAGCGGAGACCGCACCTCGCCGGCCGTCTCGGAGCCGCCCTGTGCCGCCGCTGCGAGGATCTCGGGTGGATCGAGCGTCAGCGCGACGGGCGCGCCATCCGCGTGACCGAGAGGGGAAGACTCGGCTTCGAGAGCGAGTTCGGCTTGGTCGAGTGACGGTCGGTCGTGATCCGGTCTGCACCCTCCCAAGCGATCATAACGCCTTCCCCGGCAGGGGAAACAGTCCGGCGAACCGCTGCACGACGTCCCGGTCCCCGCCCGCCGCAGGAGATGGGCACGTTCATGTACGGCCGGAACATCGAGGATCCGGATGGCCACGTCGTCGAGCTGACGTGGATGGACCCCGAGGCCGTGACGCGAAGGCAGTCCCCGGCCTGAAGCCTTTCCGCGCGCACCCCGACTCGAGGAGGCAACCCATGACTTACGTGAGCGGGTTCGTCACGCCGGTTCCCGACGCGAACCGGGAGGCCTATGTCGCGTCGGCCAGGGCGGCCTGGGCGCTGTTCCGGGAGTACGGCGCGCTCCACCAGATGGAGGCCTGGGGCGACAACGTTCCGGAGGGCGAGCGGACCGATTTCCGGCGGTCCGTCGCCCTTCGCGACGGCGAGAGCGTCGTCCTCGGGTGGATCCTCTGGCCCGACCGGGAAACGGCAGACCGGTGCGAGGCCGCGATGCGGACCGATCCGCGCTTCCGCGATCTGACCATGCCGTTCGACGGGGCGCGGATGATCTTCGGAGGTTTCGCCGCGGTCTTCGAAGCGTCGTGCGGGGCGGCGTAGAGGAGACGAGGATCCTGATCCTCGACGGCGTGGCCCCGACGCTCCGGTGCAACCCTTAGGCGACCTAGCCTTTTCGATGTTCGGCCTGATCGGCGGTGCCGGCGATGTCGACCGCTGCCCCCGATCCCGCGGGATGTTCCGCCACGAAGCGCTCGAAGGTCGCGCGATCCTTGGCGCGCTTCAGCGCGTCGACGAAACCCTCGAAGTCCCGGAGACGCGTTTCGAGCGCGCGGCGCTCCCCCTCGATGCGGCCGATCTCGCCGTCGCGCCAGGCGTCGAAGGCGGTGTTGCCGCTGGTCCGGGGCGACGTGAACCGGGGCCGCTCACGGAACACGGTGCCGGGCCCGAGGGACCGGCGCAGGCGTTTGAGGCCCGGCAGGCCGGACAGCCCGAGATCGCGCCGCACGAGCGCCTGCCGCGCGACGAGGACGAGGGCGGCGAAGCTGCCGACAGAGAGGGCAACGTGGATCCAGGGCATGATGGGCATGGGACAGCTCCTTGCGCGTACCGGCGCCGTTGAGGACGGACGGAGCATGCCGACATGCCGCTGCTGCGGGCTGAACCGGTCGGTTAAGGCCGGGTTAAGCCTTCAGGCCTGTTGACGGACAACCCGTCCGCGACGCCGCGCGACCGCGGGGCGGAATGCCCTGGGTCCGGGGGTTCAGCCCAGGACGACCCTGAGCTTGTTGGCGAGTTCGTCCCGTTGATAGGGCTTGCTCAGGAGAGGCAGGTCGGCCGGCACCGCGTGCTCGTCGAGCGCCGTGCCCGTGTAACCGGACGTCAGGAGCACCCGCAGGCCGGGACGCAGGCGCCGGGCCTCGACCGAGAGCTGCACGCCGTTCATGCCACCGGGCATGACGACGTCCGAGAACAGGATGTCGATGCGCTCGGGGCCGCCCAGCCGCTCCAGAGCCTCCGACGCCCGGGTCGCGGTCAGGGTCCGGTAACCGAGCTCGCCCAGGCTCTCGACCGCCATCTCCAGCACCGCCGGCTCGTCCTCGACCACCAGCACCACCTCGCCGGAGGCCGCCCGCCGCAGCGGCAGGGTGTTGTCCGGCCGGGCCTCGACGGCCCTCTCAGCCGAGCGCGGCAGGTAGAGCTCGATGGAGGTGCCGGCGCCGGGCTCGCTCTTGATCTGCGCGTGCCCTCCGGCCTGCCGCACGAACCCGTAGACTTGGCTGAGGCCGAGGCCCGTTCCCTTGCCGACATCCTTGGTCGTGAAGAACGGCTCGAAGGCGCGGCTGCGCGTGGCGGCGTCCATGCCCTGGCCCGTGTCGGTGACCGAGACGAGCACGTAGGCGCCCGGCCGCAGGTCGGGCCGGTCGGGAATCTCCGCGGCATCGAGGTGCCCGTTGCAGGTCTTGACTGTCAGGACGCCGCCGTCCGGCATCGCGTCCCGGGCGTTGACCGCGAGGTTCAGCACCGCACTCTCGAACTGTCCCGGATCGAGCCGGACCGGATCGAGGACCGCGTCGAGGTCGAACCGGATCTCGACGGTCTCGCCGACGGCCCGCTTCAGCAGGGCCTGGAAGTCCTTGAGCAGCCGGTTGGGGTTGACGGTCTCGGGTCGGAGCACCTGGCGCCGCGAGAACGACAGCAGCTTCTCGGTGACCTCGGCCCCGCGCCGCGCCGCCGTCATCGCCGACGTGGCCAGCCTCTCGACGCGCTGCGGGTTGTCGGGCTTGCGCACGATCATGTCGAGGTTGCCGACGATGATGGTCAGCAGGTTGTTGAAGTCGTGCGCCACGCCGCCGGTCAACTGGCCGATGGCCTCCATCTTCTGAGCCTGGTTCAGGCGTTCCTCGGCCTCGCGCTGGCGCGTCGTGTCCATCACGACGCCCGCCATGGACCGGGGCTGGCCGCTCCCGTCGCGGTAGACCTTGCCCCGCATCGTGACCGAGCGGGCGGCCCCGTCCTCGGCCCGCCGGATGTGGCAGTCGATGTCGAGGCGGCCCGTCCCGATGGCGGCATCGAACGCCGCCCGCACGGCGTCTCGGTCCTCGGGGACGACGTGCTCGACGAAGGTCCCGACGTCCCATGCCGCGACCGGAGCGCTGTGGCCGAAGATCGCGTCGTGCCTCGGCGACCGGCGCGCCGTGTTGCCACGGAGGTCGAGCTCCCAGTCGCCCATCTCGGCCGCTTCCAGCGCCAGGGCGAGGTTGTCGCGGGCACGCTGCAGCTCCGCCCGCCGGGCCTCCCGGTCCTCGGCGGCGGCCGCGGCCTGGGCGTACAGGAAGTCGACCTCGCGCAGGTAGACGCCGAGCAGGATGAAGCCGGCCACCAGGGCTTCCATCCGGCCCGCGAACCAGCCGACCGTGCCGCGGGCGGCGCCCGGAAGCGTGACCATGTTGTCGAAGACGAGCAGCAGAAGCGACACGGCCAGCCAGAGCTGCAGCACGGTCCGCAGGCGGGTCTTCCACCACAGCACGGCCAGCGCGACGACGGTCAGGGCGACCACGCCCGGCCCGATGCCCGAGGTGGTGAGCAGCCAGTAATCGTCGCCCTCGACGCATTTCGGCAGGAGGTGGACGTAGCGGACGGCCACCACGCCGGTGAGCGCGGCGGCCGCGACGGTCCCGGCGACGGTGGCCCAGCCGATCCGTCCGGCCTTTCCGCGCGGGGCCTGCGGCGGACGCTCGTCGCCCTCCAGGAGCGCGTAGGGCAGCGCGAAGAGCGGCGGCCCGAGATGCCAGAAGGTCCAGAGCCACGTCGTGGTGTCCGGCCCGTCGCCGAGGAGCCGACCCTGCGCGAGGACGTTCGGGAACGACAGCATCTGCAGGAGGACGACGAGCGTCACGTAGAGGCTGCCGGCCCCGAGCACGAGCAGCGGCGCCGAGCCGATGCGGCGGTACTGCGTGAGGAACAGGTACGTGGTCAGGCCGTAGACCACGATCAGCGCCGATTGGTAGACGGGCACGAAGCCCGGCATCGGCGGCATCGGGCGGTTGGCGAACGGCAGCAGCGCGAGGGTGACGGCCCCGAACAGGAGGCTGACGGCGACCGCGAGCCGACGCTGCGTCCGGCCGGCCCGGGCTGTCGCCAGGGTCGCCAGGGTCGGCGCCGTCGAGGACTCGCTCATCGTGTGCTCCGGACCGAAGCGGGATGGCTGGCTGCGCCGGCTGATCGCTCGCGAGACATCAGGTGTACCACGGCGCTTCTCGCTGTTCCACGCGAGGCATCGGGGCGTTCCCGTCCGTTAAAAGGGCGAAGCTCGGCCGTCGCTCCCGTGCCGTGGCGGCGGTGGGCGACGGATGGCGGCCTCGGCGGAATCGCCTTGCCCGGCGAGCGTGGAGAGCTCTTTCCTGAAGGAGGCGGGTCCCCGGCGCGGGCTGGGAGCGGTTCGAGCGGGGCATCGCCCAGCCCGTCGTGCGCACCGTACGGAAGCGAGTCCGGTTCGGTCAGCCGGGCACACTACGCGCGCAGATTCAGCCGATAGCGATAGGCATCGCCTCGGAACAGGCCTTCCACGTACTCGATCATCACCGAGTCCTGATTGTAGCTGTGGCGCTTGATCAGCAGGCACGGGAGGGGCTGTTCGAAGGCGAAGATCTCGCACTCGTCAGCCGTCGGCATGGTCGCCTCCACCGTCTGCTCGCAGCGCACGAGGCGGCCGCCCGGGTGCGCGCTCAGGAAGGCGTAGACGGAACCGGAGAGGTCGCCGGTCTCGAGGGCGGGCACGGCGCGGATGTTGTACCAGGCGACCTCGCGCGACATCGGCACGCCGTCGCCGGAGCGAACGCGCGTCAGACGCAGGAACGGGGCCGTCGAGGGCAGGCCGAAGATCGATGCGATCGAGCGGTCCTCGGTGACCGCCCGATCGAGGATGCGCGAGGATGGGATCTTCCCCAGCTCCCGCATCTCCTCCGTGAAGCCCTTGAGCCGGTCCATACCCGGGCGCACGGGCTCGGGGGGACGGCGCACGAGGAAGCCGCAGCGCCCGCGCGGGACGAGCAGCTCGTTGTCGCTGAGTTCGGCATAGGCGCGTTGGACCGTCACGCGGCTGACCCCGAGGCTGTCGGCGAGCTGGCGCTCGGCCGGCAAGGTGACGCCCGGCGGCAGCGAGCCCGACAGGATCAGTTCGCGTAGCTGACCCTCGATCTGCCGGTACAGCGGCATCGCCGTGTCGGCGCGCAGGCGGAGGAGAGAGAGCACGGAGGGACGCTCGCCCTCCGCGAGGTCCGCCTCGACAGCACCCTTGATCGTCCGATTTTTGGGGCGCACGTCCGATCGGCCTCCGGTACAGCTATTCGCAGTGTACAGGTTCGGAGCGCTCCATGCGCCTGTTCGTCGTCGGAAGCTTCGTGATCGCCTGCTCGGTCAAGGTGGCGCGGCTGCCGCAGGCGGGCGAGTCCCTCGATGGCTTGGCCTTCCTCGCCGAGCCTGGCGGCAAGGGCTTCAACCTCGCGCTCGCCGCGCACCAGCTCGGCGTCGAGGTGGACGGACTCTTCGCCGTCGGCACGGACGTGTTCTCCCCTATGGTCCGCGCCACCTTCGCGCGGGTCGGATTCGCCGAGGACATGCTGGTGCCGCATGCCGGCTCGACGGGCGCCGGCGTCGCGTTCGTCGACGCGGCCGGCGAGAACTGTCTCGCGGTCTGCCTCGGTGCCAACCTCGCCCTCGGTGCGGAGGACGTCCGAGCCGTCGCCGCCCGCCTCGAGCGAGCGGACCTCGTGGCGGCGACGTTCGAATCGCCGGACGCCTCGATCCGAGCGGCGTTCGCGCTCGCTCGGCAGGCGGGCATCCCCACGCTGCTGAATCCCTCCCCGATGCGCCCCATCGACCCGGCGATCCTGGCCGATACCGCGATCCTCGTCGTCAACGCGGTCGAGGCCGCCGACCTCGGCCTCGGGACTCCCGACGCCATCGCGGACGCCACGGAAGCGACGCCGGGGATCGCCGCCCTGCTCTCCGGAGGCCTCGGACTGCTGATCGTGACCCTGGGAGAGCGCGGCGCGGTGGCGTTCCGCCCCGGACTGCCCCCCCTCCGCCAGCCGGCCTTCGCGGTCGCGGCGGTCGATACGGTCGGCGCGGGGGACGCGTTCACGGCCGGGCTGATCGCGGGCCTGCTCGCGGGAGAGCCCCTCGACGCGATCCTGCGGCAGGCCGCGGCCTGCGGTGCGCTCACGACCTGCCGGTTCGGGGCTTTCGAGGCCTTTCCGACCGCGCAGGTGCTGGCCGCCTTCCTCCGCGACGCCGATATGTGATTCACGCCGCGCCCAGGCGCTTCGTCGTCTGCCCGCTGAAGAGCGCGAGCGACGTGACGATGCTCAGCAAATCGGCCTGCCGCTTCGTTCCGGTCTTGTTGAAGATCGAGTTGAGCTGGGTGCGGACGGTGCTTGTCTGGACGCCGACGCTCTCGGCGTAGCTCTGCAGACGCAAGCCTCCGGCGAGCGCCTGGAGCAACCGCGCCTCCGCCGGCGTCAGGTCGAACAGCATGTTCAGCAGGCCGTCGTCCGGAACCGCCCGCGCGCCGACATGCACGAGAACGAGGAGCACCGCCGAGGCACCGAAGACGTCGCCGGGGCGCTGCTTCAGGCGCATGACATGAGCGATCTGAGGACGGTTATCAGAGTAGCTGCGCACCGGCATCGTCTGCGCCGCGCGCCGGCCGCCAACGACGTTGCCGATCGCGTCCTGCAGCAGCTTGCTGTTGATCAGGCTCTTGAAGAGCTGGCCGCCGTGCTGGCCGGGGGGCAGGACCTCCTCCCGCTCCTGCAGCCGGGCATTCATGGTCAGCACCCGACCCGAGGCCGACAGAACGGCGGCGGGGAGTCCGATCTGGCTGAGCGTCGCGGTCGTGACGCGGCCGCGCTCGCAGCTGAACTGAGCGCTGAGCTCGCAGGCGCGCACGAGGTGTGGTCGCAAGGCGTCCAGTCCGGGCAGGACGGAGGCCTCATGGGGGCCGGTTTGAGCCCGCCGTTCGGCGGTCACGATCGCGATGTCGCCTGTCGAAAGGGGAATCGTTGTGCCCACCTGCCAGAACGGCCTGTCGCCTTCGCGGGGCCAGCCTTCGTAGGAGGCCGGCACGAGGTCGACGTCGCGCGTGAAGCCCGCCTGGGCGTCGGTGCGCCACGGCGCCATCCGACCGCTGCTGCGCCCCGCGCCGGTCTGGTGACCGAGTCGCTGCTCCAGGGCCGGTGAGGCGATCCAGCGGGAGGTCCCGACGGGCGGGAGCACCGTGAGCACAGCGCCGTCCGAGTTCGCCATATCGCCGATGGACTGGAGGACGTCGGGCCAGAGTTCCGGCGTGCCCGCAGCCTCGTAGATCCGGTCGATAAGCGCTTCCCGCATTGGCACGTCCCGCGACGATTCTTCTGACCGCGGTAATACCAATATCAGTCCAAAACCGACATTTGCATCCTTCAAATAGAGGATGCCGTCCGGCAGGGACGGTGCGCCGAGGGCCGTTTTGACGGACTTGCCGCCCCCCGGCCCCGGACACGCGGCGTCGACACGGCCGCCCTGACCGCCGGCGCGGCGGTGTAAGTGCCTGGCGCCACGGTGCTTTGTCGCCCGACCGGAACGCCGGCGGCGAGCGCGACGCGGCGCTGGCGGTGCCATCCGCCGAACAGAGGATGCCAGGGTTCCGGCCCTCCCTAGTGTGTCGACGCGAGGGAGGAACAGCCATGAAAACAGTCGTCGCCACCGCCGTGGTCGTCTTGTTCTGCGTCGGCGCCCGCGCCGACGAGCTGAACGACATGCCGGACATCGCGTGTGCCCAAGCGTCGTCCGCCGTGGAGCGCGATCACATCGGGTGCCCGGGCACCGACAGGGCGGCCGCGGGGTCCCGGGCGGCCGCCTCGCCCCTCGACCGCGCGGAAGACGACTGACCGGATTCCCGGTGCCATGAGCGTCGTCGCCACGGCACTGCTCACCGGCGCGAGTCTCGGTCTGTCCATCGCCGCGCCGATCGGGCCGACGAGCTTGCTGTGCGTTCAGCGAACGCTGTCAGGCGGCCTGTCGACCGGCCTCGCCACCGGGCTCGGTGTCGCCACCGTGCACCTGACATACGGGGGTCTCGTCATGCGCTGGGGCGCGGAGCTCGCCGCGGTGTGGTCGAACGGCGCCGTTCTCTCCCTGATCTCGGGGGCGGTGCTTCTCGCCCTCGCGGTCCGGGTGCTTCGCAGCGTCTCGGTGCTGCAGGAGGGCCGCGCGTGCCGCGACACGCTGGCGGTGAGCTACGGCAGCGCGGTCGTGCTGGCCCTGACGAATCCGGTCACTCCCGTGCTGTTCCTGGCCGCGATGCCGGCCTTCCTCGAGCGCGGGACCGCGCCGTTCCCGGTCCTGGCGGCCGGTGTCTTCGTCGGCTCGTTCGGCTGGTGGGTGATGCTCAACACCGCGGTGTCCCTGTTCCGGCGCTGCGTGACCAGCCAGGTTCTGAATCGGATGAACAAGGCCGCGGGCCTTCTTCTCGCCCTCCTGGCGCTGAGCTTGCTCGTTCGGGGGCTGGACGGTGGCACGGCGGCCCGTTCGAGCAGCGCGGGCGTGAGCGGGGTGTCGGGCGCGGGCACCCGAGCGCCGAGCCGGCTCTGAGCCGCCGCGCAGCGCGGGACGCGATCTCGCCCCGGCTCGCAGCGCGGTCGACAGCGTGGCCGCCCCCGGCCGTGTCGGCGGTGATACCGCGGACCGGATCCGGAGAGCCGCGCCCGTCAGGAGCGTCGGAGGCGTACGGTGGGCGCGGGCCGCGTCACTGCCTGCCAGGCACGGTGCCGTGGACGGCGTTGCGCCATGCCTCCGCGCCGCCGGCTTGGTGCCAGAGCCACGCCGTTGCCGCCACCCAGGGGCCACCAATCAGGATGAAGGCGATCAGACCCATGTCGTCCCTCCTCGGCTAGGGAACGCCAGCCTACGCCAAATCGACGCGAACGCCAGGTGGACTTGGCCCGGCCGCGCGCGCGCCGGGGCCGCTCGGCGTCGTGGCACGTCAGCCGACCGGGCCGGCATCGAGCGACACGCGGAAGCGCATCCGCACCACGCCCGTGTCGTCGCGGACCGCCGCGATGTAATCCTGGCGCCCGGGCCGGTCGGAGAGCCCCTGCGCGATCCGCGTCATGATCTTCACGGCCTGCGACCGGGCGGCTTCGAGACCGGGCAGGTCGTAGCCGTCCTTGTCGCGGACGAGCTCGGTTCCGTCGTGCAGGTCGATGAAGAAGCGGGGCATGGGCGGCTCGGCGGGGGGATCCGTCCGCTACGCTAAGCAGTTTCCGCACCGGCCCGCGTACCCCTTTTCGGCAGGTCGCCGTCGCGGCGCTCCCGTGATCGCGCCGGCACCGGCGGTGGCTCGGAACGGGCCGGGCGACGGCCCTAGCGGTAGTCGCCCGGGGTCAGACCGTGCCGGGCCATCTTGTCGTAGAGGGTCTTGCGCGGCAGGCCGAGGGCTTCCGCGGCGGCGCGGACATCGCCGCCGGCCATGATCAGCTCGTCGCGGATCAGCTGCCGCTCGAAGCGATCGACCTGGTCGGTGAGGCTGGCGGCGGCCCTCTCGGCCGCGGGCTGCGCCGCCGCCGCGAGGCCCAGCGCGCAGCGCTCGGCGAAATGGCCGAGCTCGCGGACGTTGCCGGGCCAGGCGTGGCGGCGCAGGTGCTCGCGGATCGCCGGCGTGACGGGCGGCACCGGGCGCCCGAACTTCTCCGCGGCCCGGCGCAGGAAGTGCTGGAACAGCAGCAGCACGTCCTCCCCGCGGTCGCGCAGGGGCGGGATCGCGATCGTGATGACGTTGAGCCGGTGATAGAGGTCGTCGCGGAAGGTGCCCTGCGCGGCTGCCTGCCCGAGATCGACCTTCGTGGCGGCGACCACGCGCATGTCGACCGGGCGCACCTCGTTGGTGCCGAGCGGTTCCACGGTGCGCTCCTGGAGCACGCGGAGGAGCTTGACCTGCAGCGGCAGCGGCATGCTCTCGATCTCGTCGAGGAAGAGCGTGCCGCCCTGCGCGTGCTCGATGCGGCCGACCCGGCGCTTGAGGGCCCCGGTGAAGGCGCCGGCCTCGTGCCCGAACAGCTCGCTCTCGACCACGCTGTCGGGCAGCGCCCCGCAATTCATGGCGACGAGGTTTCGCTCCGCGCGGCGGCTCCACCGGTGCAGGGCGCCGGCCACGACCTCCTTGCCGGACCCGGTCTCGCCGAAAACCAGCACGTCGACGTCGGCCTGCGCCACCTCGCGCACCAGGGCGCGCAGGCCCACGATCTCCGGGGAGGTCCCGAGGAAAGCCGGATCCTCCTCGATCGCCGCGTCGAGCCGGGCCCGCAGCGCCCGGTTCTCGATCACGAGCCGCCGCCGCTCCAGCGCCCGGCGCACGGACACGACGAGCGCCTCGGCGGGATAGGGCTTGGCCAGGAAGTCGTAGGCCCCGTCCTGCATGGCGGCCACCGCCATGCGGATGTCCCCGTGGCCGGTGATCAGGATGACCGGCAGGTCGGGGTCGACCCGGCGCAGCCGCGTCAGGAGGGCGACGCCGTCGAGCCCCGGCAGCCGCACGTCGGTGACCACCACGCCGGGCGGCGCGGCCAGGATCGCCGCGAGCGCCGGCTCGGCGGCCGCGAAGGCCTCGACGGCGAAACCCTCGAGCTCCAGGCTCTGGCCGTTGGCCCGGCGCACGTCGGCCTCGTCGTCGATGAAGACGACGCGCTCGGTCCCCGCCTGCGCGTCCGCCGGTCCGCTCACGGTGTCGCTCCCACGGGCTTGCCCACGTTCGGGACCGCGTCCGCCGCCCGGATCATCTCCATCCGGAAGACCGTCCCGGCGCCGTCGCCGCCGGCCAGGATCAGGTTCCCGCCGCAATCCTCCACGATCCCGCGGGATATGGCGAGGCCCAGGCCGAGGCCGTCCGCCTTGGTCGTGAAGAAGGCGTCGAAGATCTGGCCGCGCACCTCCGCGGGGATCCCGGGCCCGGTATCGGTCACCTCGATCGCGACGCGCTCGTCCCCCTCGACGAGGTGCAGGCTGACGCGGGCCACTTCGCGACCCGCCACGGCGTCGACGGCGTTCTGCAGCAGGTTGACCAGGACCTGCTCCAGCCGCGGGCCGTCCCCGAGGACGCGCAGATCCGGGGCGGGCCGGTCCGCCTCCAGCGGGACGTGCAGCGCGGCGGCGCGCGCCGCCACGAGCTCCAGCGCGTTCGCCACCACCTCACGCAGGGAAACCGGTTCCCGCCGCGGCGAGGCGCGGCGGGCGAAGCCCTTGAGTTGCCGGGTGAGTCCGGCGATGCGGTCGGTGAGCCGCCCGATGGCGGCGGCATTCTCGGCCGCGTCCTCGCCCCGGCCGCGGCGGATCAGGATCGCGGCATTGTCCGCGTAGGAGCGGATCGCCGCCAGCGGCTGGTTGATCTCGTGGGCCATGCTGGCCGCGAACTGGCCCAGCGCCGCGAGCCGGCCGGCCTGCGCCAGTTCGCGGCCGAGGCGCTCGCGCTCGGCCTCGGCGCGCTGCCGCTCCGCGATCTCGGCGCGCAGCTGGGCATTGGTCTCCCGCAGCGCCCGCGTCCGCGCCTCGACGCTCGATTCCAGCTCCGCCCGGCGCGCCGCGGCCTCGGCGAGCCGCGCCCGGGTCCGGCGGCCGCGATCGGTGAGCGCGAAGATCCCGTATCCGGCGAATGCCGTGACGAGGGCCGCGATGATCCAGGCCTGCAGGCGTTCCCGCTCGACGGCGGTGCCGAGCGGCGTCAGCGTCCGCAGCTGCCAGTCCGTGCCCGGTACGGGCGCCTGCGACAGGATCGCGCTCCAGGCCGGCAGCGACCCGCGCCCGACCCGCACCACGTCCGGCTCGCCCGCGACCGGATGGAGCGGCAGGCGCTCCAGGCGTGCGTTGCCGAATTCCTGTCCCGCCTCGATCCGGGCGCGCTCGGCCGCGTCGACGGCGCTGAGCGTGTCGAAGCGCCAGCCCGGCTCGCTTGTGACGAGGACGATGCCACGGGCGTCGGTGACGAAGGTGACCTCACGGGCGGCCCGCCACGCCGACTCGACGGCGTCGAACTCGACCTTCACCACGACGACGCCGCTCCCGGCCCCGATCCGGCGCGCGAGGTACAGGCCCGGCCGGCCGCTGACCGTCCCGAGGGCGAACTGGGAGCCGGCGCCGCCGGCCAGGGCCTGCTTGAAATACGGGCGGAACCCGTAGTCCCGGCCGACGAAGCTGCGATCCTCGCCCGCGTTGCTCGCCGCGACCGTGAGTCCGTCGGCGCGGATGATGTAGATGACCGCCGAACCCGTGGCGGCGGCGACCTGGGCGAGCCGCCGGTCGACACGGTCCAGGAGGTCGCGCCCGGGATCGGGACCGACCGCGGCGGCGACCTCGGGGTCGGCCGCGAGCGCCAGCGGCAGGGACGCCTGCTTCTGCATCTCCGCGAGCAGGACGCCGACCTGAAGACCGATCGCCGAACGGGCGCCGCGCCGCAGGTCCGAGAGGGCCCAGCGCTCCGCGGCGCGCCCGGCGAGCCAAGCCGTCACGAGGATCGCGCAGAGCCCGACCACGACGGCGACACCCCGGCGCGAAGGCGGGCGGTGACCGGAGGGCGGGTGCCCGCTCACCGACGGCGGGCCAGTGCGGAGATCCGGACCGTTCCGACCGGCGACGTGCGGGAATCCGCAAGACCACCCGCAGCCCTGCCGGGAGTCTGCTTGAAAAAAGCTATCTTCAGCAAGTGGTTAAAGAAATGTAGCGGCCGCCGGTCAATTGGCATGCCGGTTGCCATTCTCGTCACGAAACGCAGCCATGTCGTCAGAGAACGGCTGCGCGCCGGAAGGCCAACAGCAAGCGCGGACACCGCCGGGACACCCCGACGCGAGCCGCCCCGCCCGAAACCCGAGACAGGGAGAACGCCCGATGGCTGCCGTACCGTCACCACTCACCGCCCCGCATCCGCCCGCCAAATCGAAGCCGCTGTACCGGACACTGTACTTCCAGGTCTTGGTCGCCGTCGCGATCGGCATCCTGCTCGGCCATTTCTACCCGCAGCTCGGCGCCGAGTTGAAGCCGCTGGGCGACGCCTTCATCAAGCTCGTCAAGATGATCATCGCGCCGGTGATCTTCCTGACCGTCGTCTCCGGCATCGCCGGGATGACCAACCTCGAGAAGGTCGGTCGGGTCGGCGGCAAGGCGCTGATCTACTTCCTGACGTTCTCGACGCTGGCGCTGATCGTCGGCCTCATCGTCGCCAACGTGCTCCAGCCGGGCAACGGCCTGCACATCGATCCGAAGTCGCTCGATCCGAAGGCGGTCGCCACCTACGCCGGCAAGGCGAAGGAGCAGAGCATCGTCGACTTCCTGATGAACATCATTCCCACGACGGCGGTCGGCGCGTTCGCGGGCGGTGAGATCCTGCAGGTGCTGTTCTTCTCGGTGCTGTTCGGCTTCGGTCTCGCCTTCCTGGGCGACCGCGGCAAGCCGGTGCTCGACATCATCAAGGTCCTGTCCGAGGCGATCTTCGGCGTCGTCAACATCATCATGAAGGTCGCCCCGATCGGCGCCTTCGGCGCGATGGCGTTCACGATCGGCAAGTACGGGATCAGCTCGCTGGCCAACCTCGCCTACCTCGTCGGCGCCTTCTACCTGACGTCGGCGATCTTCGTGCTGGTCGTGCTCGGGGCGGTCGCCCGCTACAACGGCTTCTCGATCATCAAGCTCATCCGTTACATCAAGGAAGAGCTGCTCCTCGTGCTCGGCACGTCGTCCTCCGAGTCGGCACTGCCCTCGCTGCTGGAGAAGATGGAGCGGGCCGGCTGCTCGAAGCCGGTCGTCGGCCTCGTGGTGCCCACGGGCTACTCGTTCAACCTCGACGGCACCAACATCTACATGACCATGGCGGCGCTGTTCATCGCGCAGGCGACCGACACGCCGCTGAGCTACGGTGAGCAGGCGCTGCTGCTGCTCGTCGCCATGCTGTCGTCCAAGGGTGCCGCCGGCGTCACCGGCTCGGGCTTCATCACCCTGGCGGCGACGCTCGCCGTGGTGCCCTCAGTGCCGGTGGTCGGCATGGCGCTGATCCTCGGCGTCGACCGCTTCATGTCGGAGTGCCGGGCGCTGACCAACTTCATCGGCAACGCGGTGGCCTGCATCGTGGTGGCGCGCTGGGAGAACGAGGTCGACGAGGCCAAGCTCGCCGCGGCCCTGTCCGGCCAGACCATGGCGCCGCTTCCCCCCGCGCCGGCTCTCCAGCCGGCCGAGTGAGCCAGCGGCGTCGCGGGCCGCGCACGGCGCAGCGCGCGACGCCGTGACGGTGGAAAACGCACGCCGCGCCGCGGATCCCACCGCGGCGCGGCTCTCGCATGCCGAAGGAACGCGGCCGAAGGAACGCGGCCGAAGGAACGCGACGGAGCCGCGGCCCGACGCCGCCGAACGCTGTCAGGCCGCGTCGAGGGTATGGGGCGCGAAGGCGGCGACGACCGGCCGGAACGCGCCGACGATCGCGGGGTCGAGCCGCCCCGCCATGCCCTCCAGGATCGCGTAGGCCGCCTCGCTCGCCATGGGCTGCTTGTAGGGCCGCTGCTCGATCAGGGCCGCGTGGATGTCGCAGACGGTGACGAGGCGGACGAGGTCGGGGATCTCCTCCCCCTTGAGCCGGTCCGGATAGCCCGACCCATCGAGCATCTCGTGGTGCGACCGGACGACGTGCAGCATCTGCTGCTCGAAGCCCTGATCGACGAGCATGCTGTAGCCCTTCTCCGGATGCAGCCGCATGACGGCCAGCTCGGCGTCGTCGAGCCGGCCCGGCTTGTTGAGGATCGCGGCCGGGATGTGGATCTTGCCGACGTCGTGCAGCAGGGCCGCCTTGGTCAGGCGGTGGCGCTCCTGCTCGCCGAGGCCGAGGCTCGCCGCGAAGGCCGCCGCCAGACCGGCGACCAGCAGGCAGTGCTGGTGCGTGGCGTCGTCGAACTGGCGGACCGCCCGGACCCAGTCGCGGATCCCGGTGTCCCGGATCGCGAGGTCGATGGCCTGGGTTCCGTTGTCGATGACGCCGGGCGTGATCGGCTGGTCGGGCACGAACACCGAGGCGTAGAATCCGCGCACCGCCGCGGCCGTCCGCACGGCGCAGGCCGGCAGGGGCTCGTCCGCGAAGGTCGCGAGGCGCGCGGTCGCGCGCGGCGCCCCCAGCGTCTCCCGCAGGCGATCCGTGTCGAAGGGCGCGCACAGCGTGTGGGTCGCGCCGAGGGCGACGCCGAGCAGCCGGGTTCGTGGGCTGTCGGTGTGGAGCAGGACGGTCAGCGGAGCGCCGTGCCGGACCTCCGCGAGACGGCGGCGGAGGCGCTCGACGGAGCTCGCGCCCAGATCGTGCACGTCGGTGACGATCGCGGTCGCGCCGCCGAGGGGCAATTCCGCGGCGCGCAGATCGTGGAGCTCACAGGACAGGCCATCGGACAGGTCCTGAGCCAGGACCTGGCTGCGTGCGGGATCGTCCGTGATGAGGAGTATCCGGCCCATCGGCACGCCTTCCGGACCGCGCCTTACGGGAACATCGCGTCGACCGTGTCCTGCGATACCGAGGCGTCGCCGGGCAGGACGGGGCCGTTGAGCAGGGCCGCCTCCTCGCTGCGCGTGTCGGCCGTCGGATTCGGCCGCGACGGCGGGTCGCCGGGACCGGACCAGACGCGCAGCATCTCGCCGATCCGCTCCTCGACGAGGACGATCGTGCGCACGACCTTCGAGATCCGCTGGCCGGTAAGGTCCTGGAAATTGCAGGATTCGAAGATCGTCTGCATCTCGATCTGGATGGCTCGGGCGTCGGCCCGGTTGGCGTCCTCGCCCGACCGTCTGACGATGCCGCGCGCGAGCGTGTCCACCTTCTCCGAAGCCGTCAGGATCGCGTTGGTGGCGTCCTCGGTGCCCTGCACCACGGCGAGGAGCTCGTCCCGCGCGCGGCTCGTCTCCTGTTCCTGCCGGAGGTCGGCGATCTCCTGGCGCGTGCGCGCGATCGCGTCGGAGATCGACAGGAGCTGGGTCCGGAGGAGCCCAACACCCTCTTCGATGGAGGCAACGTCCGGCAGAGCGCGGGCCATGATCGGGGATCGCCATGCGGTTTATATTGCCCGGTGAAACTATCGGCGACCTCTTAAGCCGCGCTTAATGGCACTTATCTCGACGCGATTCTGTGCCGCTCCGGCCGATCGTGACTGTGCAATGTCCTATTTCCACGTCATCCATACGTCAAAGCACGCCGAACGTGCGCCGAACCCGCGCCTCGTCTTGTCGACCGCTTCGCGCGACGTCGACGCGACGATCTCCGCCTGACCGACGAGTGCGATCTCGCCGCGTTACCGATGAGGGCTGGAACAGCGGCGCTCTCAACTGTTGGTTGATGCTAACGAACTATTCCGGCGCCCGCTCGGTAGCACATGTGCGTGAACGGCACGACTTTGAGCAGTGATGCGCGGAGAAAAGTAAGCTTTTGATGCTCTCTCGAGCTCGGTGGTTCCGATTTCGAGTTGGGATGTGAGCAGGGCAATCCGAGCGGCGTCGCGCTTGCTCGACCTCCGAGAACGGGCCGCGCGCTTCGCGCGGGCACGCGGGGGCGCGACGGCCGTGGAGTTCGCCCTGGTGGCCCTGCCGTTCTTCGCGCTGGTCGGGGCCTGCCTCGAGAACGGGATCGTGTTCTGGGAGCAGGAGATCCTCCAGCAGGCGGTGTCCGACGCCAGCCGGCAGATCTACACGGGCACGTTCCAGACGACGAACGCCGGCACAACCGACCCCGCGACGCTGATGAGCCGCTTCCGGACGGCGATCTGCACGCAGCCGAACGGCACGCCCCGGATCACGATCTTCACCTGCGCCAACGTCCGGGTCAGCGTGATGAAGGTGGCCGATTACGGGTCCGCCACCCCGGTCTCGCCGGTCGCGACCAACGCCAGCGGTGCGAGCGACTGGAACCCGAACTTCGCCAGCTACGCCTGCGCCGGGAACTCGGCCATCGTGATCGTGCAGGCCGCGGTCGACATCCCGGTCTTCTTCCCGCTGCTCGGTGCCGCCGTGCCCAACCTGCCGAACAAGCGGCGGGTGCTGCAGGCCGCGACGGTGTTCAAGGTGGAGCCCTACTCCGCGCCGTCGGGGTGCTCGTGATGGGCGGCCTGCCGATCGGCTTGAGCCGCTTCCGCCACGATGAGCGCGGGATCGCCGCCGTCGAGTTCGCGCTCGTCCTGCCCCTGCTGATCGTCCTGTATTTCGGGACCGCCGAGCTGACGCGCGTCGTCGACGCGACCCGGAAGCTGACCCTGTTCGCGCGCACGCTGAGCGATCTGTCCGGACGGGTGGACAACGCTCTGGCGACCCAGAACGGGATGGCTCTGGCGACGCAGGACGGGATGACGAAGATCACCAGCGCGGCGACCGCGATCCTGCGCCCGCTGGACGCGTCCGGCCTGCAGATCGTGGTCAACGCGATGGGCGTGGAAACGGTCAACGGGTCGCTCAAGGGCTTCGTCTGCTCCAGCTGGCCGCAGAACGCCACGAAGCGCCCGGCCAACCAGGCCAACGGGAGCAACGGACTCCCCGCCACGCCGGCCGCCTATCAGTTCGACGGGGCCCGCTACATCCTGGCGGAAGTCACGATGCCCTACACCCCGATCATCGGGAGTGCTCTGTACCGCTGGATCTTCGGCGGCCGCGGATTGACCTTCTCGCGGCAGATCCCGTGGTCCGAGCGCACCCCCAGCGAGATCGTCATGCCGGGCGGCACCGCCTGCCCGGTCTACAACTAGTGTTTGAGGGAAGGCCCGTGTCGGTGTTCCGCATCCGGTTGAACCGCGCTCTCAGGCTGGCCGTCGCGGCGTTTCCGCGGGCGCGCTCCGGTCAGGTCGCGCTGACGTTCGCGCTGGTCACGCTGCCGGTCATGTTCGCCACGGCGGCGGCGATCGATTACGGGCGCCGCAACGCCGCGAAGACCCAGCTCGACACCGCCCTCGACGGCGCCGTGCTCGCGGTGATGTCGCAGAAGACCAACACGATCCCGGCGACGACCTTGCAGAACATGGAGACGCAGTTCCGCGCCGAGGCCGCCAAGGTTCCGGGCGTCACGGTGACCTCGTTCGTCCCCGGCGCGCCGGTGAACAGCGCGAAGACGCTGAGCCTCACCGCCACCTACACGGCGACGGTCAAGACCAGCCTAGCATCGATGATGCAGATCCCGGCCATGCCCATCAGCGGCACGTCCTCGGCGACCCGCAACACCTCGCAGTACATCAACTACTACCTGCTGCTCGACAACTCGCCGTCGATGGGGCTCGCGGCGACCGATGCCGACGTGAGCAACATGAAGCGCGCGACCAACGGGTGCGCGTTCGCCTGCCACCAGCACACCTTCGACAACAAGGGCAACATCATCGGCGACGATCAGAACGACTTCTACCATGTGGCGTCGCGGAACAACATCAAGCTCCGCATCCAGGTTCTGAGGGACGCGGTCTCGGCGCTCGTCGATCAGGCGAATGTCAGCATGTTGCTGCCGCAACAGTTCCAGATGGAGATGTGGACCTTCAACGATTCGGTGACGCAGACGCGGCTGCAGGCGATGACGCCGACCTTAAACAATATCAAGATCGCGACCCCGAATATCGATATCGCCTACGCCTACTACAATCAGTCCGACAATCAGACCGATTTCGAGCGGGCCATCGCGAAGATGAACGCGACGATCCCGGCCAGCGGCGACGGGCTGACGCCGGACAAGCCGATCCGGTTCCTGTTCATGGTCACCGACGGCGTCGAGGACACCGGCGGCAGCGTCACCAACCAGAGCGCGGGTTTCCAGATCCAGAGCAACCGCTTCATCGGGCCGCTGAGTCCCTCGACCTGCACGAATCTCAAGAACAAGAACGTCAAGATCGGGATCATCTACACGCAGTACCTGCCGATCTACGACAACGATTTCTACAACAGCTACGTCAGGCCGTACGAGTCGAAGATCGGGCCGGCCCTGCAGGCCTGCGCGTCCGACGGCATGTATTTTCCGGTGACCACGAACGGCGACATCACCGCCGCCATGCTGAAGCTTTTCAGCACCACGCTCGCGAGCGTGCGCCTGAGCAACTGACGCGCCGCGCCCCGCTCACGTCGTCGCCGGTGATCCGAGGACGTTGACCCACAGGACGGTGGTCTGGCTGCGCGGGTCGGGATTGCTGAAGCGGTGCGGCCGCCGGCTCTCGAAGCGGAAGCTGTCGCCCTCCGCGAGCTGGAGCGTCCGCGCCTCGACGATCAGGGTGAGGCGCCCCGCGAGGACGAGGCCGGCTTCCTCGCCGTCGTGGCTGAACGGCTCGTCGCCGGTGCTCGCGCCGGGCTTCAGCACCATGTGGAACAGGCTCATCCCCTGCGTGCCCCCTGGCGGGGTCAGGAGCTGCTTGGTGATGCCGGCCCGCCAGAGCTGAAGTTCCGGCCGGTCCTTCCGGAACACGACGATGGGATCCGGGTCGGGCGCGTCCGGCCCCGCTTCGAACAGGCCGCCGATCCCGATCTGCAGCGTGTCGGCGAGCAGCGCCAGGACCCGCAGGGACGGCGACGACAGGCCCCGCTCGACCTGGCTGATGAAGCCGATCGACAGGCCCGTGCTGGACGCCACCGCCTCCAGCGAGAGTCCGCGCGCGCGACGCAGGCCGCGCAGGCGCTGACCCACAGCCCGGTCGACCGGTTCCGGACCCGTTGCCTCGCCTCGGGGGATGCTCACCGTCACGCCAGCCTGCCTCTCGTGTGCTTCTTCATGCACGTGAAAGTCGCTTGCGTCGATACCGAAAACGTGCGGTATTCTTCACGAGAATGAAATCGGGCCCGGCTTCCGCCGCGTGACCCGGGCACTGCACGGGAGCGGCACCATGAGAAGACGGTTGGCCAAGCTGTGTCTGTCGTCGGCGCTGCTCCTCGGCGTCCTCGGCGCTCCCGTCGGCGCGCAGGCCCTGAAGGTGGGATCGACGCCCACCGGCCTGCCCTTCACCTTCCTCGATACCAAGACGAATAGCATTCAAGGCGTGATGGTCGACCTCGTCAACGCGGTCAGCAAGGAGGCGGGTTTCACGGTCGCGGTCGAGCCGCTGCAATTCTCGACGCTGATCCCGGCGCTCACCGCCTCGAAGATCGATATCATCGCGGCGGCGATGTTCATCACGCCGCAGCGCAAGGAGGTCGTGTCGTTCTCGGCGCCCGTCTACAGCTACGGCGAGGGGCTGATCGTCCCGAAGACCGACACGAAGGACTACACGTCCTTCGCCGACCTGAAGGGCGAGACGGTGGGCGCCCAGGTCGGCACCGCCTTCGTCGAGCCGCTGAAGAGGTCGGGCCTCTTCAACGAGGTGAAGATCTACGACGCGATCCCCGACATCATCCGGGACGTCAATTCCGGGCGGCTGAAGGCCGGCTTCGCCGACGCGCCGATCCTCGCCTACTACGTCAAGCAGGGCCTGTTTCCCGGCGTCCGCCTCGTCGAGACCTTCAAGCCGACCGTCGTCGCCTCGGTCGGCCTCAGCGTCCGCAAGACCGACACCGAGCTCCTCGCCAAGATCGACAAGGCGCTCGCCAAGCTGAAGGCCGACGGGACGCTCCAGGCGATCCTGACCAAGTGGGGTCTGCCGCCGTCGGCCGACCGGTCCTGACCTTCATGCGCGAGTTCCTCGCCGACGCGCAGGACTACCTGCCGATCCTGCTGCAGGGCGTGCAGCTCACGATCCTGATCACGATCGCGTCCCTGGTGGTCTCGACGCTGCTCGGGCTGGTCTGGGCGGTGATGCGGGTCTCCGGCATCGCGATCCTGTCGGGCTTCAGCGCGGTGATGATCAACATCCTGCGCGGCATCCCGATCATCGTGCAGCTGTTCTACATCTACTTCGTGATGCCCGATTTCGGCCTGTCGCTCACCGCCGTCCAGGCGGCGATCATCGGGCTCGGCATCGCCTACTCGGCCTATCAGGCCGAGAACTTCCGCGCCGGCATCGAGGCGGTGGATCGCGGCCAGGTCGAGGCGGCGCTGTCGATCGGCATGGGCTGGGGCATGACCATGCGGCGGGTGATCCTGCCGCAGGCGATCCGGATCGCGCTGCCGCCCTACGGCAACATCATGATCATGATGCTCAAGGACTCGTCGCAGGCCTCGACCATCACGGTCGCCGAGCTGGCGCTCCAGGGAAAGCTGATCGCCTCGTCGACCTTCAAGAACACCAGCGTCTACACGCTGGTGGCGCTGATGTACCTCGCGCTGAGCCTGCCGCTGATCCTGCTGGTCCGCCACTTCGAGGCGAAGGGACGGCATCGATGATCGTGCTGGAGGACGTCCGCAAGCATTACGGCGCGCTGGAGGTGATCAAGGGCGTCTCGGCCGAGGTCACCAAGGGCGAGGTCGTCTGCATCATCGGGCCCTCGGGATCCGGCAAGTCGACACTCCTGCGCTGCATCAACGGGCTCGAGGCCTACGACGGCGGCGAGATCCGCGTCGACGGGCAGCGTGTCGACCGGGACAAGCGCGGCATCAAGGCGATCCGCACCCGGGTCTCGATGGTCTTCCAGCGCTTCAACCTGTTCGCCAACCGGACCGCGCTCGAGAACGTCGTCGAGGGGCCGATCCACGTGAAGGGCGAGCCCCGGGGCGAGGCCGAGGAGCGGGCGCGCGCCCTGCTCGCCCGGGTCGGGCTCTCGGGCAAGGAGCACGCCCGGCCGAACGAGCTCTCCGGCGGGCAGCAGCAGCGCGTCGCGATCGCCCGGGCGCTCGCCATGCGGCCGGAGGCGATCCTGTTCGACGAGCCGACCTCGGCCCTCGATCCCGAGCTCGTCGGCGACGTGCTGAAGGTCATGCGCGCCCTCGCCGACGAGGGTATGACGATGCTCGTGGTCACCCACGAGATCGGCTTCGCCCGCGAGGTCGCCGACCGGGTCCTCTTCCTCGACGGCGGCCGACTCGTCGAGCAGGGGCCGGCCGCCGAGGTCCTCAACCGGCCGCAGAATCCGCGTACCCGGGACTTCCTGCAGCGCGTGCTGCACCCGCTCTAGGACACGCCGTGGCCGAACCGTTCCCGCTCGCACCCTCGCTCTGGGCCACGACGGCGGCGCCCGCGCCGGACACGCCGCCGCTGGCCCGATCCGGCCTAGCCGAGGTGGTGATCGTCGGCGGCGGGTTCTGCGGCCTGTCCACCGCCCTGCATCTCGCCGAGCGCGGCATCCGACCCGTCGTGCTCGAGGCGCAGGAGGTCGGCTACGGCGGGTCCGGTCGCAACGGTGGCCAGGTCATCCCCGGCCTCAAATACGATCCCGCCGACCTCGTCGCGCGGTTCGGTCGGGAGCGCGGCGAGCGGCTCGCGCGCTTCGCCGGCGGGACCGCCGACGTCGTGTTCGACCTCATCGCCCGGCACGGGATGGACGTGCCGCATTCCCGCGCCGGCTGGATCCAGGGCGCCCACACCGAGGCCGGGCTCGCCGAGGTCGCCAAGCGGGCGGCCCAGTGGGCGGATCTCGGTGCGCCCACCCGCGTCCTCGACAGGGCCGAGACCGAGCAGCTGCTGGGGACCGACCGCTATCTCGGCGGCTGGCTCGACAGCCGCGGCGGGGCGATCCAGCCCCTGAGCTACGCCCGCGGCCTCGCCCGGGCCGCCCAGAAGGCCGGCGCCACGATCCACGGCGGATCGCCGGTCACCGGCCTCGAACGGACCGGATCGGGCTGGACCGTCACCACGGCCCAGGGCGAGCGGGTGACGACCGGCCGGGTCGTGCTGTGCACCAACGGCTACACGGGCGGCCTGTGGCCGAACCTCGCGCGGACGGTGATCGCGGCGAACTCGTTCCAGGTCGCCACGGTGCCGCTGACCGACAACCTGCGGCGCTCGATCCTGCCCGAAGGCCATGTCTCCTCGGACACGCGCAAGCTCCTGCTCTACTTCCGCCTCGACCATACCGGACGCCTGCTGATGGGCGGCCGCGGTCCGTTCCGGGAGCCGCGCGACCCCGCCGACTGGGCCCATCTCGAGCGGATCGTCGGCAAGCTCTTCCCCCAGCTCGACGGGATCGCCTTCGACCATCGCTGGTGCGGCCGCGTCGCGATCACCCGGGACTACCTGCCCCATCTCCACGAGCCGGCGCCCGGGCTCCTCATCGATATCGGCTGCCAGGGCCGGGGCGTCGGCCTCCAGTCGGCGATGGGCCGGGCGATGGCCGCCTACATCGCGACCGGAGATGCCGGCAACCTGCCCCTGCCGCTGACGCCGATCGAGCCGCTGCCGCTCCACGGGCTGAACCGGCTGTACGTCTCGGCGATCATCGCCTGGTACCGCCTGCGCGACGGCGGCATCCGCTGATCCTACCGGCTCGCCGTCACCGCGCGCGCCACAGCGCCCCGATCAGGCCCAGGGCGGCGAGCGCCAGCGCGAGGAGCATCCACCACAGGGCCCCCGGCCCGACATGGGTGAGCACGACGGCCCCAGCCGGCGGCGCCAGGGCCTGGGCGGCCAGGGCCGGCCGGGCGAGGCGGCCGACCACCAGCGGGTAGCGCACGGGGCCGAACAGGGCGAGCGGGACCGTGCCGCGAGCGATCGAGTAGATCCCGTTGCCGCCCGCGTAGAGCACCAGCCAGAGCGCCACGCCCGGCAGCCCGGCCGCAAGGAGCCACAGCCCGAGGGCGATCAGGCCGAAGGCGGCCGTCAGTGTCCAGAGCGGGTGGTGGCGGCCCTTGAGGGAGATCTCGGCGACGCGGGCGCTCACCTGCGCGGGCCCGATCAGCGCCCCGTACGAGACGGCGGCGGCGAGCGACACGCCGCGCGCCTGCAGCAGGGTGAGCAGGTGGACCGACACCTGGGACATGATCGCGCCGCCGAGGACCAGCACCCCCGCGAACAGCAGGAACGCGCGGCGCTCCCGGGTCGATAGCGGCGCGGACCCCGCCTCCTGTGGCCCGTCGGAGACCGGGAGTTCCGGCGCGTGCGGGATCATCGCGAGGATGAGCGGCAGCGTCACGGCGAGGTGCAGGCCGGCATAGGTGAGGCAGGCGCCCCGCCAGCCGACATGGGCCACCAGGAAGGCCGAGAGCGGCCAGCACACGGTGCTGGCGAACCCGCCCCAGAGGGTCAGCGTGGTGATGGCCGGCCGCGCGGCCGCGCCGTAGAGCCGCCCGAGGGTCGCGAAGGCGGGGTCGTACAGGCCGCAGCCCATGCCGGCGCCGAGGATCAGCCAGCCGGCGAGATAGATCGGCAGGCTCGGCGCCACGGCCACGACGGTCAGCCCGGCGGCGAGGAGCAGCGCCGCGAGGGCGAGGACCGGCCGCCCGCCGTGCCGGTGGATCGCCGCCCCGACATGCGGCGAGGCGAGGGCCGCGACGAGGAGGCCGAAGGCCAGTCCGCCGACCACCCAGGCGAGGGGCCAGCCGGTGCTCTCGGCGATGGGGGCCGCCATCACCGCCGGCAGGTAGAACGACGAGCCCCAGGCGAGGATCTCCACGACGCCGAGTGCGGCGATCACCGGCCAGCGGCTGGCTTCGCTCATGTCCGGACCGCCGCCACGGCCCGCGGGCGCTCAGGCCGTGGCGACACGGCGGCCCTGCTCGTCGACCACCGGCTCGCCGTCCTCCTTCACGAACCCGCCCCGCTGCGGCGGCAGGAGATCCAGCACCGCCTCCGATGGGCGGCACAGGCGTACGCCCTTCGGCGTGACCACCAGCGGCCGGTTGAGCAGGACCGGATGCGCCGCGACGGCGTCGAGCAACTGCCCGTCGGTCAGGTCCGGGTTGCCGAGGTCGAGCTCGGCGTAGGGCGTGCCCTTCTCCCGGAGCACGTCGCGCACCGACAGCCCGGCGCGGTCGAGGAGCTGTAGCAGCAGCGCGCGGGCCGGCGGCGTCTTGAGATACTCGATCACGTGGGGCTCGATCCCGGCGTTACGGATCATCGCGAGGGTGTTGCGCGACGTGCCGCAGGCCGGATTGTGGTAGATCACGACGTCGAACGGCTCAGACATGTGCGGCGTCTCCCGAGGGGCTGAGGCAGGCGGCCAGGGTCTCCGCCGCCGGCGTGCAGATCTCCGCGCGGCCCTGGCAGCAATCGCGCATCAGGAACGCGATCAGATCGGCCAGCACCGGGTAGGCGGCACTGTAGAGGATGGAGCGACCGTCGCGCCGCGAGCTGACCAGCCCGGCGCGGCTCAGTTCCTTCAGGTGATGCGACACCGTGGCGGCCGACACGCCGACCGCCGCGGCCAGCGTCCCGGAGGCGAGGCCCTCCGGACCGGCTCTCACCAGCGCCCGCACCAGCCGCAGTCTGTGCTCCTGCGCCAGGGCCGCGAAGGCCGTCAGGGCTTGCGCGTCGTCCATTTTCCCGACAATCTTCAAACGGTTGTTTGAACGTATGAGAAAGCGTCCCGGTGAGCAAGAGCCCGGCCCCTGCCCCTTCGGTCCGTGACGGCCTGCCGAATCTCAGCGCGGCGCATTTCGCAACGCCGACCGACGGGGCCGGTCGGGGGATCCCGCTCGCGCACGCGCCGCGCTTCCTGATCCTGTACGGGTCGCTCCGCGAACGCTCCTTCAGCCGGTTCCTGGCCTATGAGGCCGCGCGGCTCCTGGAGGCGATGGGCGGCGAGGTCCGCATCTACCACGCCGACGGCCTGCCGCTGCCCGACGACGCGACCGCCGACCATCCGAAGGTGCGGGAGATCCGCGCCCTCTCGGCCTGGTCCGAGGGGCAGGTCTGGGTCTCGCCCGAGCGGCACGGCGCGCTCACCGGCGTGATGAAGAGCCAGATCGACTGGCTGCCCCTGTCCGAGGGGAGTCTGCGCCCGACGCAGGGCCGGACCCTCGCGGTGATGCAGGTCTCGGGCGGCTCTCAGAGCTTCAACGCCGTGAACGCCCTGCGCGTCCTCGGCCGCTGGATGCGGATGATCACGATCCCCAACCAGTCCTCGGTGCCGATGGCCTACCGGGAGTTCGACGAGGCGGGCCGTATGAGGCCCGGGCCGCTCTACGACCGGGTCGTCGACGTGTGCGAGGAACTCATGAAGTTCACGCTGCTGACCCGCGGATGCGCCGATTACCTCGTGGACCGCTACAGCGAGCGCAAGGAGCGCGATCCCGACCGGCTCGCCGGTGTCGCGGCCGATATCGGCTTCGCGAAGCCCTCACCGCCGGGCGCCTGAGCCCCGCCGGCCCGAGCGCGCCGCCACGCGGTCCGGCCCGGGCCGGTGCTCACTGGAATCGCCGCATCTCCGGCGCCAGCGAGCGTCCCGCTTCGAGGAGGGCGCGGACCTTGCGGGTCGCGTGCTGGAGGATGTCCGGCCGCGCATCCTCGTAGGACGTCTCCTCGACGAAGCTCCGCAGGGCCTCCGTGATCCGGTCCTCGATCTCGTCCATCAGGGCGAGCCCCTCCGGACCTTCCCGCCGCAGATGCGCGTCTGCGAGCGTCAGGTAGGCGGCGCTCGCCAGCAGGAAGGCGATCCCGTTCGCCTCCTGAGCCGCCGCGGAACTCGCGTCGCCGCCGTCCATGCCGTCTGCGACGTCGTCGTCCATCGGCTCACATACTCCCCGTTCGTTGCTCACGCTGTGCCGCTCCCGCCGCGTCGCGCCAAGTAGAGAAAAAGGGTCGGTCCCCGTCCCCATTCGGGCGACGTCGGGGGCCGATCCGGACCGCCGGCCCCGCGTCGCCGCCGGGCGCCGGACCGGTCCGCTCGCCTCTCCCCGGGCCTCAATGGCCCGGATCGGCGCGGTCCTCGGTCGCGCGCCGCTCGCGCATCCGGAGCAGTGCCCGGCGCCAGGCATCCACCACCGCCGCGCGTGCGCGGGCATCATTCTCGCGGTCGGACTCCGCCGTCCGGGCCTTGCCGTCGGCCTGCCTGCTCCGGGCTCTCGGATCTCGGTTCATGATCGCCTCCTGTCGTGTCCAGACCGAGAGACACCGGATCCCGGGACGCCGCGGTGAGGCGGCGCACGCGGACCATGGAAATCGCGTGCGGCGGAGCACAGGCGGCCGACGGCCCCGCGACGCGCGCAATTTTTCTGATCGTGGACCGAAGAGTTTTTCAGGAGCGCCCACACTCATTTTCGGAGTACTGTCACGGCGCCGGCATGTGCCCTCGTGCGATGCCGCAAATATTGATGCGGTGCAATAACGATCGTATTCAAAACTCAGCCGATCTCCGGGGCCGAGACGTCCCGGCACCACGGGGGCGGCGCATGGCACAGTCGGAGGCGACGGGCATCACGGCCGGCCGCACCTCTACGTGCCGGGGAGGATCACGGGCTCCATGAGGAAGAACAAGGTCATCTCGGCGGAAGAGGCGATCGCGCTGATCCGCGAGAACGACGTCGTGACCACCACGGGGTTCGTCCAGAGCTGCATCCCGGAGGCCCTGCACGCCGCCCTCGAGAAGCGGTTCGTCGAGACCGGATCACCCCGCGGCCTCACCCTGATCATGACGGCCGGCGCCGGCGACAGCAAAGGGCTCGGCACCGGCCGCCTGCACCATGACGGCCTTCTCACGCGGGTCATCGCGGCCAATTTCGGCCGCATGCCCAAGGTCGCCAAGGCCGCGCAGGACAACCTGATCCGCGGCTACAACCTGCCCCAGGGCGTGATCTCCCAGCTCTACCGGGCCTGCGCGGCGGGCCAGCCGGGTCTGTTCTCGAAGGTCGGCCTGAAGACCTATGTCGACCCGCGCCACGGGGGCGCCAAGGTAAACGAACTGACTACCGAGGACATCGTCAAGCTCGTCGAGGTCGATGGCGAGGAGTGGCTGTTCTACACGGCGACCAAGATCGACGTGGCCTTCATCCGGGCCACCTCGGCCGATCCGTCGGGCAACCTCTCCTACGAGAAGGAGGCGCTGACCCTGGACTGCCTCGCCCAGGCAATGGCGGCCCGCAACAACGGCGGCATCGTCATCGCCCAGGTCGAGCGCATCGTTGACGACGGCTACCTTCTGCCGAAGGACGTGCGCGTGCCCGGCATCCTCGTTGACTGCGTGGTGGTCGCCGAACCCGAGATGCACCGGATGAACTACGGCGTGATGCACGACGCGGCGCTCGCCGGCGAGATCCGGGTCCCGGTCACCGGCATCAAGCGGATGGCGCTCAACGAGCGCAAGATCATCGCGCGCCGCGCCGCCTTCGAGCTGCCGCCGAACGGCGTGGTCAATCTCGGCGTCGGCGCGCCCGAGGGCATCTCGTCGGTCGCCAACGAGGAGAAGATCACCCCCTACATCACCCTCACCACCGAGGCGGGCGCGGTCGGCGGGGTGCTGGCGTCCGGTTCGAGCTTCGGCGCGGCCACGAACGCCGACTGCATCATCGACCAGAACCAGATGTTCGACTTCTACGACGGCGGCGGCCTCGACATGACCTGCCTGGGCATGGCCGAGTGCGACGCGGCCGGCAACGTCAACACCTCGCGGTTCGGCGGCAAGCTGAACGGCTGCGGCGGCTTCATCAACATCTCGCAGAACGCCCGCACCGTCGTGTTCGCCGGGACGTTCACGGCCGGCGGTCTCGAGATCGCGGTGTCCGACGGTCAGGTGCGCATCGTGAACGAGGGCAAGGCCCGCAAGTTCGTCACCCAGGTCCAGCAGAACACCTTCTCGGGCCCCTACGCGGTGGAGCGGTCGCAGCCGGTCCTCTACGTGACCGAGCGCTGCGTCTTCCAGCTGACTCCGGAGGGCTTGGAACTGATCGAGGTCGCGCCGGGGATCGACATCGAGCGCGACATCCTCGCCCACATGGATTTCGCGCCCGTCGTGCGCAATCCGGTGCCGATGGATCCGCGCATCTTCCGCGAGGAGCCGATGGAGCTGATCTCGGATCTGCTCAACCTCGATCTGAAGTCCCGCGTCAGCTACGACGGCGAGCGCAACATCCTCTTCGTCAACCTGGAAGGCTGGTACTGCCGGGTAAAGGGCGACATGGACGAGCTGCGCATGACCATCGTCGAGGCCTGCCGGAAGGCGGGCCAGCGGGTCAACGCCGTGATCAATCACGACGGCTTCCGGCTCAACGAGAACTTGGTCGACGACTACGCCGGCATGGTCCAGTACCTGCAGGCGAACTACTACGCGACCACGACCCGCTACGCGACCAGCGCCTTCCTGCGCCTCAAGATGGAGGAGGCCCTGAACAAGCGCGGGGTCGCGCCGCACGTCTTCGAGCGCAAGGAGGAGGCGCAGGCCTTCGTCAGCAGCACCGAGGACAAGAAGGCCCGCAAGCGCATCTCCCCGGCGGTCGCGTCGGCGGCGTGACGGCCGGCCGGGTCCGCTCCGGGCGCGCCGGGCGCGCCGGGCGCCGCTCGCGCCACGGCGCGGTCGGTGCCGCGGCCAGCCTCAGGCGACCGGCAGGCCGAGGACCCGCCGCGATTCCTCGGACAGCACCGCGTGGCGCGCCGATTCGGGGCCGTCATTCGGCGTCCGCGCGGCCGCCTGCGTGACGAGGTCCCGGAACCGCTTCTTGTCGAGGGCGCGGCCGCGCAGGCTTCCGAGCACGGCGTCCAGCACCATGCGGACCGCCCGGGCGCGCTGGCGCTCGCGCTCCAGTTCGGCGGCGAGCAGCGGATCCCCGAACTGGGCCGCGCCGAGCGGCGCCACCAAGACGGCGCCGTCGATGACGGCGGGATCCCGGTCGTCGGTCTCGACCGCAGAATCCGTGATGCCGTCGAGGATCTTGGTCGCTTCGGTCAGCAGGATCTTGTGCTGGACCGCCGCCGAGAGGTTCCCCGGAACCTTCTGGCTCGCCGCGGCGATCAGGCGCTTGAACTCGGCCCGATCCAGCCCGAAACGGCCGATGCTGGCCCGGAGCGCCGCCAGCACGGTGCGGAGCGCCTCGGTCCGGTAGGTCGCCTTGAGGAGCTGATCCCGCAGCGCCCCCGCCGAGGCCATCTCGACGAAGGACGTCTCGGGCAGTTGCTGCACCTGCTCCGCCAGCTCGACGATGGCGCGCTGCATCAGCGCGGTGCGCTGCTCGCGGATCTCGTCCGGCGCCAGCTGCTCGCGTCCCTTGCGGAGCCACACGAAGAATTCCGTCGCGTCCCGGTCGAGGAAATCCTCGACGCGCAGATCGATGTAGCCGAGCTGCGCCAGCTCCAGGATCATCAGATTGAAGCTCGCCGGCACGAACACCCAGGCATGGGCGTCGGCGTAGTAGGGCAGTTGCGCGGCGCCGAGCCACTGCGGCTCGTCGGTGAGCGGATTCGCGGGAATGGCCGGCCGCGTGTCCTGGCCCGACCAAGCGCCGACCGTGCCGTTGTCCTTCAGCGCCATGTTCAGGGCGTAGTCGATGTGGGTCCGGACCGTGTGCCGGTTCCGCTTCTCCAGGAACGCCGCGACCGCGTCCGCCGTCCCGGTGAGGGAACGGTAGAAATCGAAGCATTTGCGCTTGTCGGGCACGGCCAGGATCACCACGCCGTCCGGCCGAAGCAGCGTCTCGGCGGCGCGCAGGAAGGTCACGATGTCGGTCGTGTGCTCGATGACGTGGCTGGCGATGAACGCGTCGAAGGTGCCGTGCTGGTCGACCGGGACCGCGTCCGCGATCGAGCCGCCTGTCCAGACGAAATCCACCTCCTCGATGCGGTCGACCGTCTGGTCGTGATACTTCTCGATGAGCTCCGAGCGCGGCGCGTGATCGATGACGAACGTGTTCCAGCCGTCGCGCTTCGGCGCGAGCGGGCTGAAGCTCGGGCCAATCTCCACGATGCGGGCGTCCTTGGTCAACGACCTCAGGAGTTGCTGCGCACGATCCATTGCCACTAAGCTCCGATCAAACGCTTCGCGAATGCGCTGTAGACGCGCGGTGAAGGCCGCGTTGGCGGGAAGGAATACCGTTGCACAAGAGGCCGCTCGCCGCCGTCACGATGGCCTACAACGAGAAGACCATGCTTCCGCTCTGGCTGAAGCACTACGAGCGACAAGTCGGGGCTGAAAACTGTTATATCCTCGACCACGGTTCCGACGACGGCTCGACGACCGGACTGCGCGCGAACGTCGTCCGGTTGCCGCGGTTGCCCCTGAACGAGTGGGAGCGCGCCCACACGGTCAGGGATTTCTGCGCATCGCTGTTCATCGGCTTCAAATATGTTCTCTATGCGGATAGCGACGAGCTGATCCTCCCCGATCCGGACGTATCGTCTACTCTCTCCGATTACATCGCCGCGCGGCCGCTGCCCCCCATCCTCGATTTGTTCGGGGCCGACGTCATGCACGTCGGGGACGAGGCCCCTATCGACGTCGCGGCACCGATCTCCGGCCAGCGGGGCTACATCCGGCCGATATCCACCCTGTGCAAGGCGACCATCGTGTCGGAGCGGGTCGACTGGCACGTCGGCTTCCACTGCCTGATCCAGGACCACCGCCCCGATTTCCGCGACCTGTTCCTGTTCCACCTGGCGTATCTGGACCACGACATCCTCTTCAGGCGTCAGCAGAAGCGGAATGCGGCCGCGCCGATCGGCATCCCGAACTCCCACCACGCCATCGACCCGACGGAGTTCCTGGCCTTCGTGAAGGCCGATATCGGTCGCGTCCCGCGCCGCCCCGTTCAGATGCGTCCGGGTGAGGCCCATTTCGAGACCACGAAGCGGTTGTTCGCCGACGCGATCGAGCGCAAGAGCGCGATCCAGGCGCCCGACCTCTGGACGCTGCCCGAGCGCTTCGTCGGATCCTTCTAGGGCAGGACAGTCGAACCGGCTCGGAGAACGCCGCGTCTGTGCCGGCACGGCCATCCGGTATATCTCGGGCCGCCCGACGCCGCTTCGGCCATGCCGGCGAACCCTTGGGGAGCTTCGACCCTGCGCGACGATCAGAGCCTCATCGCGCCGGGCGCGGACCGGAGCAACGCCGCCGCGCCCTGGGCCGAACGCGTCGCGGATCTCGCGCACGCGGCGCTCATCGGCGAACTGGAGACCTGGCCCAAGCCCGGCCTCGTGAGCCCGGTCGATTCCGGCAGCCACGACGACATGGATGCGGAGACGCTCCGCCGCAGCGCGGCGGCGCTCCGGCCGTTCTTCGCGGAACTGGTCGCGGCGGGCGCCCGCGATGCCGTAATGGCGGAACTCCGGGCAATCGGTCTGGCCGCCGAGACCGCGATGATGCGGGCGACCGGCGGCGTCAACGCGCATCGGGGCGCCATCTTCTCGCTGGGGCTGATCTGTGCCGCGGCGGGAGCGCGGGGCGTGGGGCCCGGTGCGGAGCGCGCGAGCGCCGAAGGGCTGGCGGAGGCGGTCAGTCACCTCTGGGGGACAGCGATCACCCGGGCGCCGGTCTCGGCCGTCAGCCACGGCGGCCGCGCGGCGCGGCGCTTCGGCGTCGGTGGCGCCAGCGCCGAGGCCGCGGCGGGCTTTCCGACCATCCGCGCCGTCGCCCTGCCCGCTCTCCGCTTCGGCCGATCGTGCGCCCCCCACGATGCCGAGGCGGCCCGCGTGCACTGCTTCTTCGCCCTCCTGGCGGTCGTCGACGACACGAACCTCCTGCACCGCGGCGGTGCCGACGGCCTCGTCGGCGCGCGCGCGGCCGCCGCGACCTTTGTCGACGCCGGAGGCATCGCGGCCCCCGACTGGCGGGCGCGCGCGGCGGCGATCCACCGCGCCTTCGTGGCCGCGCGCCTGAGCCCCGGCGGCTGCGCCGATCTCCTCGCCGCGACGCTGCTGCTGGACGCCCTCGCCTCCCCACCCTGACGCGCGCGCAGCCCCGGGGCGCGTCGGTCGCAGTTTCGCGGATGCGGGCTCTACCTACATGCGGATTCTATCCCGCCCTCCCCCCCGGACCGCCCGTGACCCTGTTCAGGATCGCCCTCCTCGCGCTCGCCGCGCTCTTCCTCGTGCCGGTGGCGATCTCCGCCCTGCTCTACGCGACGCGGGCGAGCGGCGACTGGCGTCTGGCGGATCGATCCAGCGCCGGCCTGCTGCCGCGCGCGGACGCGCATCCCGGCGCCGTGCTGCGCATCTTCTCGGCGCGGACCGTGAGCTGGCGCGGCATCGTGGCCACGCACAGCTGGATCGTCGTCAAGGAGCGCGGCGCCCGCGCCTACAGCCGGTTCGACTACACGGCCTGGGGCCAGCCGATCTGGATCGACCGGTTCGTGCCGGACGGACGCTGGTTCGGGAACCCGCCGACGGTGGTGTTCGCGGCCGACGGCGCCGAGGCGGAGGCGATGCTCCCGCGGATCCGGCAGGCCGTGGCCGAATACCGGTTCAGCCGGCCCGGCGACTACGTCGTGTGGCCCGGCCCGAACTCGAACACCTTCGTGGCCGCCGTCATGGCGGCGGTGCCGGAGATCCGCGAGAGCCTGCCCACCACCGCGATCGGCAAGGACTTCCCCTATGACGGGCGCTGGATCGGCCTGACGCCGTCGCGGACCGGGATCCGCATCAACCTCGGCGGCTATGCCGGGGTAACCCTCGGCTGGGTCGAGGGCCTGGAGCTGAACCTGCTCGGCGGCGTCGCCGGGATCGACCTGCGCCGGCCCGGTCTCAAGCTGCCGGCCCTGGGTCGGGTCGGGCTCTGAGCACCGACGCGCTCCCGGGGCGCGCGACCGTCGGCGCCCCGGGACGCGCCGCTCACGGCGCGAGGTCGTGGACCGGCTCCTTCACCGGCGTGGCGCTGCTGTTCAGCACGGTGCTGCCGGTCGAGACCGGCTTCAGCACGGCCCGGTCGATCTGCGGCGGGGTCGGGAGCTGGAGCTGCGCGCTCGTGTCGGCCCACTCGCGCGCGACGCGGTCGGGATCGTCGTTGAGCTTCGTGCCGTAGCTCGGCACGATCTCCCGGATCTTCGCCTGCCATTCCGGCGTGGCGACCTTCTGGGCGAAGACCTTCTCCAGCACCTGCAGCATGATCGGCGCCGCCGTGGAGGCGCCGGGCGAGGCCCCGAGGAGCGCCGCGATGCTGCCGTCCCTGGCGTTGACGATCTCGGTGCCGAGCTTCAGCACGCCGCCCTTGTTCGGGTCGCGCTTGATGATCTGCACCCGCTGCCCCGCCTGCCAGAGGCGCCACTCCTCCTTCTTGGCCTTCGGGAAGTACTCGCGCAGCGCCGCGATCCGGTCGTCGTCCGACAGCATCAGCTGCCCCGCCAGGTACTCGACCAGCGGGAACTCGTCGACGCCGACCTTCATCATCGGCCAGATGTTGCTGGTGGTCGTGGAGCTGAGGAGGTCGAAGTACGAGCCCTCCTTCAGGAACTTGGTCGAGAAGGTCGCGAACGGCCCGAACAGGATCACGCGCTTGCCGTTGATCACGCGGGTGTCGAGATGCGGCACCGACATCGGCGGGGAGCCTACGGACGCCTTGCCGTACGCCTTGGCGAGATGGAGCGTGGCGACGTCGGGATTGTCGTTGATCAGGAACGAGCCGCCCACCGGGAAACCGGCATACTCGTCGCCCTCGGGGATGCCGGATTTCTGCAGGAGGTGCAGGGCACCGCCGCCCGCGCCGATGAACACGAACTTGGCGTCGGTCGTCCGGCGCGTCCCGTCCTTCAGGTTCTTGGCGGTCACCCGCCACGAGCCGTCGCCGTTCTTGGTGATGCTCTCGACCTCGGTGGAGAGCCGGAGGTTGAAGCTCGGCTGCTTCTTCAGGTGGGCGACGTACTGGCGGGTCACCTCGCCCCACTCGCAGTCGGTCCCGAGCGGCGACCAAGTCGCGGCGACCTTCTGCTTCGGGTCGCGGCCCTCCATCATCAGCGGCACCCACTTGCGGAGCTGCTCGGGATCCTCCGAGTACTCCATGCCGGCGAAGAGCGGGCTCGCCTTCAGGGCCTCCCAGCGCTTCTTCAGGTAGGCGATGTTGTCGTCGCCCCAGACGAAGCTCATGTGGGGCGTGTAGTTGATGAAGGCGCGCGGGTCCGTCATCACGCCGGTCCTGACCTGATGGGCTAGGAACTGCCGGGTCACCTGGAACGCCTCGTTGATCTCCACCGCCTTGGCGATCTCGATCTGCCCGTTCTTCTTCTCGGGCGTGTAGTTCAGCTCCGCCAGGGCCGAGTGTCCTGTGCCGGCGTTGTTCCAGCCGTTCGAGCTCTCGAGGGCGACCTGATCCAGCCGTTCGACCATCTGGATCGACCAGTTCGGCTCCAGCGCGTTCAGCCAGACGCCCAGCGTCGCGCTCATGATCCCGCCGCCGATCAGCAGCACGTCGACCTTGCTGTCCGCGCCCTCGGCCAGGGCCAGCGCGCCCGGCAGGGCCGCCAGCGCTAGGCCGGTGGCGGCCGTGCCGAGGAGCCGCCGCCGGCTCAGGGGCAGCACGTCCGCGGCCCGGCGGTCGCGCCGGTGTTGGGTCTCGTCGTCGCCACGCATGGGCAGATCCCGCTTTTGCGTACCGCACGGCCCGATCGGCCGCCGCGCGTACGGAAGACACTCGATGCGACGGGCGCGAATCCCGCCCGTCCGGCCTTCCGGATCGTTTCCCCGTTCCCGTCGCGGCACGCTCGCGGTCTCGCTCAACCCGGCACGACGGTCCTGCCCTGGCCCGCATCGCGTCCGTCGTCCCCGAGCCGCACGGATCGTGGGACGACGGGGCGCGCTCGCGCGACGCAGAGGCCTTCCCTCCGCCTAGGCGCGCGATCTCGCCGGAGAACGGATCACCGGTTCAAGACCTCGCTCGCGCGGTGGCGCGATTGCCGGGTGGGCGGGAAGATGCTGGCTGGCTTGGCTCAGCAGATTGATGGTGGCCTCATAGAGGACGGGGCCTGAAAGGACAATTACTGCCAGGGTTGCAATCGCCGCCATCCTGTCAGTCCGTCGCGACGACCGGCGCGCATGGCGGCGACCCGCCGATAGACTGGCCGCGATCGGTCGCCCGATCCGTCGCCCGGTCCGTCGCCCGGTCCGTCGCTCGACGCGACGGCGTGGCGAAGGCGCGCCGCTACGGGATGTGCTTGAACCGGATGATACTGCGCGACAGGCGGCCGTCATCCCAGTTGGGCATCACGCGCCAGGGAGTCGTGACGTCGGCGTAGTCGCCGTCGATATGGATGGTGCGGCGCTGCTCGGTGCCGACCCATTCGGGCGCCCACGCGGTCTGCACGCTGGTGACCCACTGGTCACCCTCGATCCGGTAGCGGCCGATATAGGCGACGAGGGTCTTCATCAGCGCGGCCCGCTCGGCGTCGGTGGTCGCCGGCGTGCGGGCGCTGCCCTCGAGGTTGAAGGCGACCCAGCCGTCCTTGGTGAAGATGACGCGACCGCGCGGCGTGCCGCCCATGGCGTCGACGAGCGTGCCGGTCTCCTTGTCCTCGACCTTGTAGGAGACGAGTTCCCAGGTGCCGACGATCCGGTCCGCCAAGCGCGCCCCGACCACCGCCGCGCCGACGCGGTCCGGCGCGGAGGCGCTCCAGGCCAAGTCGGCCGCCAGGACACCGGAGAGCGCCAGGAGGATTCGGACGGCCGCGGCGGCCGATCGTTGTGCGGGCATGGTCTGGACCGGGGACTCGCGTGTCGCGGCGCCGGAACGCGCCGCCACCGCGTTCTGCGGGCCGGCACGGCGCGTTCCAAGCGCCGCGCGAGCAGTGCTGGTAGACCGTCTGCGCGCTTGCGGCCGTTGCCGCGGGCGAGCCGTCGTCAGCCGCCGTTGCGGGCCATGCGGGTCGTGACCGTGCCGGCGGCGAGGCTCGGCAGCGGGTCCTGCGTGCCGCTGACGACCACCAGCCGCTGAACCTCGCCGCGCAGGAAGGCCTGGAGGAACCGGTCGTAGTCGCGGAACGATACGCAGCCGTTCGAGTCGCCGCGCGGGCCCAGCATATAGGTGTGTGCCAGCAGGCCGACACGGCCGTAGACCGCCTCGTTGCCGCCGACCGGCGTGAGGCGGATCGCCCGCACGCCGTGGAAGGGCCGTTCGCGCTCGGTGAGATCGTAGGTGCCGGGCGGAGTCGGGCCGCGCATCCGGACGTTGACGAGGCGCGGCTCGTCCAGCCCCTCGCCCAGGCCGGAATGCGCCTCCAGGCGCTCGCCGTTCGGAAGGGTCACGGTCCGGGCTGCGATGTTGTAGACCGCGATGCCGGCCGAGGGGCCCGGATCCCGGGCCGGGGCCAGCGGCGGCGAGACGCGCTGCTGCGGCGGCGCGACGTCAGCCGGCTTGCTCTCGAGCGCCGTGTAGGCCAGCGCCGGTCCGCGCTCGATGCCGAACAGCTTCTCGATGAACGAGCGCTCTTCGGGTTGGGGGATAGGCTGAGCCGCCTGCGGCATCTCGCGGCGCGCCATGCGCCGGTCGGACCGCCGGGCGAGTGCGGTGCCCGCGGGCCCGCGGAACTCGGGCGGACGGGGGATCGGCAGCGGGACCACCATCGCGCTGAGCGGTGTCTCGGTGACCTGCGTTCCGGGCTGCGCGTCGGCGCCGGCATCGGCGCTTTCGGGGACGGGTTCGGGCGTCAGCGAGGGTGGGGCGATCTGATTCCAGGCCCATCGTGACTGCGAATTGCCGAGGGCGTCGCGACCGGGCTCGGGCGATTCGGCGGCCTCCGGCTCGGCGGCGGCGGTCTCGGCCCTGTCCTCCGCGGACGGTGCGGGCACCGGCGCTTCCGTCCGGGCGTTCTCGATGCCGGTTATCGGGACCGGGGCGCGATGCAGGACGCTGCCCCCGAGGGCGGCGAGCGTCACCGCGCCGGTGAGCACCGTCAGGGGCGCGAGCCAAGTGCTGCGCGCGTTCCGGGTCTTGAGGCCGTCCAGCGGCACGGATTCGACAGCCATCGCGGTTGCCCATGCTCCTCGTCGCGAGGCGGGGCTTGCCGGCTGCCGCCTTCCGCACAGGATACGGATCCGCGGCGGGCGGACCGGCCCCGCTCAGCGTGAGACAGCGGGGTCGGGCCGGCTTTTCTGGGGCGATGCGATGGTCGATCTTGGCTCGATCGGGACCATTTTCGGGCGCGCCGCCGCAGTTCTCGCAATACGTCTCGGTCTATTCGAGGCCGAGATACTGCTAATTGTTGTCGATCTGGCGCCCGAGAATGGCGATCGCTTTCTCGTAGACCGGCGCCGCGTTCCAGCCCTGGATCGCCGCGAAGTTCGGCTCGCCGGGCTGGTAGCCGGCGCCGGCCCGCCAGCCATGCGCCTTGAGGAAATTGGCCGTGGACGACAGGGCGGCGCCGACGTTGTTGAGGTCGCCGGTGCCGTAGGCCAGCACGTTCTTCGGCAGGAACTGGGTGTGCCCGACCTCACCGTGCGCCGCGCCGCGGGTATTCGGTGTCAGGAGCCCGCGATCGACCAGGGTCAGCGCAGCGTAGAGCTGGTCCGTGAAGTATTCGGAACGCCGGCAATCGTAGGCGAGCGTCGCCACCGCGGAGAGCGTGTTGACGTTGCCGCGCACCGCGCCGAAGCCGGTCTCCATGCCCCAGATCGCCAGGAGCGGGCCCGGCGGAACGCCGTAGCGCTGCTCGATCGAGTCGAAGAGGGCCGCGTTCTGCTGCTTCAGCGCGCGGCCCCGCTTGACGATGGTCGGGCCGCCGCGCTTGGCGAGAAACTGCTCCAGCGACAGCTTGAAGCTGTGCTGCCCCCGGTCCGCCGAGATGGTGGCGGTCGAGTAGGTTGTGTTCTGCAGCGCCGCGAGGCTGGCCGCGCTGGCCCGGCCGCGCGCCTCCTCGGCGAATTGCCGCTTCCACGCATCGAAGCCGGCCGCGGTGTTGCCGCACTGCGCGGCCTGCGCCTGCCCGGCGCTGAGAGCGATCCCGGCGAAGGCCGCGACCGCGATGGTCTGACGCCGCAAATTCTCGATCACGCGAAACACTCCTTCGGCGCGTCGTCGCGCCCTGTCCTGCTGGGGATACCGGGTCACATCTCGTCGATATCAGGGCGAGAAAATGTCGAAGGCGCGACCTGCAGGCTTCCCGCCCTCAAATCATCGCGCATCTCGGGATCTGCGACGAGACCGCAACGGCAGGGTCTTCGGAGCATCGTGAACACCGCGTGTGCGAGAAGCCGACGCGCGGCCGATGCGCGGCCGAGGCGTTCGTCACCGGGCAAGATCAGGTAGCTCGAAGGGTCGCATATCACCCCTCGTGCATAGATGTGACGCGTGGCACATCAGTATTTTGCCAGCAAATGGAATGGCCGTTGGCGTGTTTGACGGACATGTCACAAGCTTGTCAAACGAACGACATAGCTTTGCCGGCGGAAAGACTTCTGCGGAGAGGCGGGGTGGGGTCGTTGATGATCCGGGCGGCGTGGCACGATCGAGATCCCGCCTCCCTCGCCCACTGTGACCGCCCCCTGCCTTGTCGCGACGCCGCTCGGCGCTCTCGAGGCGGACAAGCGCGAGCCCTTGGCTGGATCTTGGTCTGACCGACGGACGCGCGGTGACGCGAACTGAGCTGGTGAACGCCTGCCTCAGACCTGCAGCCCACGGTCGAGGCGAGCCGTCGGGCCGACCTAGCCGACAACGAGACAGGACGCCCATGGCCCTCGGAATGCACGACACCGGTTCCTCGCGCGCGGGCACGCTCGGGCCCGATCTCGACCGCGACGGCGTCGCCAAGGCCTACCGCCGCTGGGCCCCGGTCTACGATCTGGTCTTCGGGCCCGTCTTCGCGCAGGGCCGTACCCTGGCGGCGGCCGCCGCCGAACGGATCGGCGGCCGCATCCTGGAAGTCGGCGTCGGCACCGGCCTGTCGCTGCCGGCCTACAGGCGCGCCCGCAGCATCGTCGGCATCGATATCTCGGCCCCCATGCTCGAGAAGGCGCGTCAGCGCGTGGCGCGGCTGCGTCTGCGCAACGTGGAGCGCCTCGCCGTCATGGACGCCGAGCAGCTCGACTTCCCGGACGCCGCCTTCGACGTGGTGGTGGCGCAGTACGTCGTCACGGCTGTCCCCAATCCCGAGGCGGCGCTGGACGAGTTCGCCCGGGTGCTGCGCCCCGGCGGCGAGATCGTGATCACCACGCGGATCGGCGCCGAGGCCGGCCTGCGGCGCGCGGTGGAGCGCACCCTCGCTCCGGTGACGAGCCGCCTCGGATGGCGGACCGAGTTCGCCTGGGAGCGCTACGCGGCCTGGGCCGCCGGCGCGCCGGTGGAGATCGTCGAGCGCCGGGCGCTCCCGCCGCTCGGCCACTTCTCCCTGCTGCGCCTGCGCAAGCGCGCCGCCTGAACGCGCAACAGCTTCGACCAACCCACCACCATCGATCGGGGACCCACATCATGGCGAGTTTTCGGGAGGCACTGCGCGTTCAGCGCTGGGACGACCACCGCTACTATCACCACAACCGCGTCAATCAGAGCTTGCACGTGGTGAGCGCGATCAGCTTCCTGGTCGCCTACGCCCTGGCGTTCAGGGATCCGGCCACGGCGGCCCTGATCGGCTGGCTGGTGGCGATGACCTCGCGGCAGGCCGGCCACCTGTTCTTCGAGCCCAAGGGCTACGACCACGTCAACGACGCGACCCACGAGCACAAGGAGGAGATCAAGGTCGGCTACAACCTGCAGCGGAAGGTCGTGCTCCTGGCGATCTGGGCCCTGTCGCCCCTGCCGCTCTACTTCGACCCGAGCCTGTTCGGCCTGATCGCGCCGCACCAGAGCACCGCGGACCTGATCCGCAACGTCGGCTGGATCTGGCTGTGGCTGGCGCTCGCCGGCCTGCTGTTCCGGATGGTGCAGCTCTTCGTCCAGCGCGACGTCCAGACCGGCCTCGTCTGGGTGACCAAGATCCTCACCGACCCGTTCCACGACATCAAGCTCTACCACAAGGCGCCGCTGGCCCTGCTGCACGGCGAGCTGGTCGAGGAGCGGGAGCCGCACGAGCGCGGCGCCTGAGCGGGGGGCGCGCGCCGGGCCCGTTCCCCGGCGCGCCGGATCAACCCTGATCCGGTGCCCGCAGGCCCAGGCGGGCCCCGAGGCCGCCCAGACGGATGGCCGCGACCTCCCGCAGGATCGACCGGCGGATCGCCCTGTCGCTCGGCGCGCCGCCGTCCCACCAGCCGTCCGCCCGCATGGCCCGCGCCGCCGCCTCGAAGCGCGTCGCCACGGCCTCGAAGGCCGCGTCGTCGTACGCGAGGCTGAAGATCATCCGGCCGGTCCCGACCCACGACAGGGCCAGCCCCTCGGCGCGCAGGTAGAATTGCAGCATCCAGTTGTAGCGCGACGGCTCGGTGTACAGGACCGTCCACACCGTCGACATGTTGGCGACCCGCACCGGCAGGCCGGCCTCCGCCAGCCGGGCGTTCAGGTGACGTGCGCGCGCGTCCCAGGTCGCGTCGAGGTCGGCGTAGAGTGCGGCCACCGCCGGGCTGTCCAGCCGGTCGAGGAACGCGCCCATCGCTCCCATCACGTAGGGATGGGCGTTGAAGGTGCCCCGCGCGAAGCAGATGTCGACGGGCCGGTCCTCCCTGTACCGGCGCATCAGGTCGGCGCGCCCGCAGAGGACGCCGACCGGCAGGCCGCCCCCCAGGGTCTTGCCGTAGGTGACCATGTCGGCGCGCAGGCCGAAATACGCCTGCGCGCCGCCGCGGGCGAGCCGGAAGCCGAGGAAGACCTCGTCGAGGATCAGCACGATGCCGCGGGCACTGCACACCGCCCGGAGGTCGTGGAGCCACTTGGTGTAGGCGGCGCGGTCGAAGGACGCCCTGCGGCCGCTGTCGACCAGCGCGGAATCGGCCGGCGCGCCGGCATTCGGGTGCATCGCCTGGAGCGGGTTGACCAGGACGCAGGCGACGTCGCGGCGGCCGGCGAGCACCCGCAGCGTCCGTTCGGACATGTCGGCCAGGGTGAGCGTGTCGCGGGTCGGGACCGGGTTGCCGATGCCCGGCTGCACCTCGCCCCACCAGCCGTGATAGGCGCCGCACAGGCGGACGATCCGGCGGCGGCCGGTGTGGTAGCGGGCGAGCCGCACGGCCTGCATCACCGCCTCGGTCCCGGACATGTGGAACGAGACCTCGTCGAGGCCCGAGATCGCCTTCAGCCGCGCGACGTTGCCGGTGACGACCGGGTGGAGCGGCCCGAGCACGGGACCGAGGGCCGAGACCCGCGCCGCGCCCTCCTCCAGGCAGGCCCGATAGAAATCGACGCCGAACAGGTTCACGCCGTAGGAGCCGGCGAGGTCGTAGAAGACGTTGCCGTCGAGGTCCGTGACGGTGACGCCGGCGGCGGCGGCCGCGAAGGCGCCGGTGCCGAGATGGGCGCGCACGTGCCGGGCGTACTGGAACGGCACCCGGTAGAGCCCGGTGAACTGGAGATCCGAGAGCCCGTCGCGGACCGCCTCGGTCTCGGCGCGTGTCCGGGCGAAGCGCGCCCGGAACAGGTCGGAGAGCCGCGCGAAGCCGGCCTCGCGCCGGCGCGCCACCGCCTCGTCCGGATCGTCCGACCGGAAGAAGGCGCGCTCCGAGTAGGCGTAGTTCGGGATCAGCCCGGCGACGCGCCGGGCCATGCGGGCGTGGCCGGTGAGCGAGCGATGCTTCGCCCGGGAGAGCTGCAGGCGCTCGGCCGCCCGCGGCAGGGCGAGCACCGCGGCGACGGTGGTGGCGGACAGGGTGACGAGGAGCGCGGACATCGCCCCGCGCCCTACCGGAGGCGGTTCACGGCATGATGACGGTTTCCGGATCCCGGCTGCGGACGGTTCTGGCGCGTGTCGGGGCGCAGGAGGATCTCAACTTCCTGCTGACGAACCGCCTGCCGCGCCGTCTCGCCACCCGCTTCATGGGCTGGTTCAGCCGGATCGAGCAGCCGCTGATCCGCGACCTCTCGATATCGACCTGGCGGCTGTTCTGCGACGTCGACCTCCGCGACGCGCGGGAGACGCACTTCCCCAGCCTCCACGCCGCCTTCGTGCGGGCCCTGCGCCCCGGTGCCCGGCCGATCGCGGCCGATCCGGCCGTGCTCACGAGCCCCAGCGACGCGATCCTCGGGGCCCATGGGCGCATCGAGGCCGGACGCCTGTTCCAGATCAAGGGCCTGTCCTACCCGCTCGCCGACCTGCTCGGCGGGGATGTCGCGCTGGCGCGCGCCCACGAGGGCGGCAGCTACGCCACCCTGCGCCTGACGGCCGGGATGTATCACCGATTCCACGCGCCGCACGACCTGCGGGTCGAGTCGGTGCGCCATATCTGGGGCGACACCTGGAACGTGAATCCGATCGCCCTGAAACGCGTCGAGGCGCTGTTCTGCCGGAACGAGCGCGCCGTCCTGCGCCTGCGCCTCGCGGAGGGCGGCCACGCGGTGACGCTGGTGCCGGTGGCGGCCATCCTCGTTGCCGGGCTGCGGCTCGGCTTCCTGCCCGAGGGTCTCGCCCTGCGCGAGACGGGCGGACGGACCCTGCCCACCGCGGCGCGCCTCGCGAAGGGCGCCGAGATGGGCTGGTTCGAGCACGGCTCCACCATCGTGGTGCTGACGCCTCCGGGCTTCACGCTCTGCCCCGGGCTCGCCGTCGGATCGATCCTGCGGGTCGGCGAGCCCCTGATGCGGCTGCCACCGCTCCCCGGATCGCCCGGCCGCTGAGCGTGTCGCCTCAGGCGGCCCGCACCGCTGCCAGGTACTCCGCGACCGCCGCGTTCAGGGTCTCCGACTGTCGCGACAGGGCGGTGGCCGCGTCCAGGGCCGCGGCCGCGGTCCGGCCGGTCTCGCCCGCGGCCTGCGTGATGCGCCCGATCGTGACCGTGACCGCCTGGGTGCCGTCGGCGGCCTGGCTGACGTTCCGCACGATCTCCTGCGTCACCGCCTCCTGCTCCTCCATCGCGGCCGCGACGCCCGTGGCGATGGTCCGAAGGTCCAGGACAGCGGCGGTGATCGCCTGGATGACGTCGACCGCGCGGTGGGTCTCCTTCTGAATGGTCGCGACCTGTTCGGAGATCGTCTCGGTCGCCCGGACGGTCTGCGCCGCCAGCGCCTTGACCTCGGTGGCGACGACGGCGAAGCCGCGTCCCGCCTCCCCGGCGCGGGCCGCCTCGATGGTGGCATTCAGCGCGAGCAGGTTCGTCTGCGCGGCGATCCCGGCGATCAGGCTGACCACGGTCCCGATCCGCTCGGCGCCGTCGGCGAGGCTCATCACGAGGGTGTTCGTCTCGACGCCTCAGTGGCCGCGCGCCGGGCCATGTCCGAGGAGCGCGTGATCTGGCCGTTGATGGACCCGATCGACGTGGCCAGTTCCTCGCCGGCCGCCGCGACGGTCTGAACGTTGACCGCTGTCTGCTCGGCCGCCGAGGACACCTGGAGCAGCTGCGTCGCGGTCTCGCCGGCGCTCCGGTCCATCGTCGCGGCGGCGGCTTCCATGGACGAGGCGCTGGCGGACAGCGCCTCGGTCAGGCGATCCATCCGGGCACGGAACGCCGCGGTGGCGCTGTCCAACGTCTCGGCGCGGCGCGCCTTCGCGGCCGCCTCGTTGGCGGCGGCGGCATCCGTCGCGCGCTTCGCGACGAGCGCGTCCTTGAAGACCTGGACAGCCTTGAGCATCGCGCCGATCTCGTCGCCGCGGTCCGCACCGTCGATCCGCACGTCGAGGTCGCCCGCGGCGAGACGGGTCATCGTTGCCGTGGTCCGCGCGATCGGGCGGGTGACTTGGACGAGGATCACGCGGATGCCGTACCCGACCGCGAGCGCGGCCCCGGCGAGTGTCGCGAAGAGCAGGATTCGCAGGCGCCGCGCCATCGCGTCCGCGCGTTCGAACTCGGCGCGGGCCTCGCGGACCTGCAGGTCGGACAACTCGCCGATGGCCGCCGTCGTCGGACCCATCGCGCGGAGCAGATCGATCCGGGTCGCGGTCACAGCGTCGAGGTCCCCCTTCGTCAAGGCGCGGACGAGGTCGGTGACGATCGCCACGTCCCGATCGAATCGCGTCGTCAGGCTCGCGACGAGCTGTGCCTCCTCGGGCGTGAGGTACGTGGTCAGGTAGGCGGACCAGGCTTCCTTCGCCCGTGCCAGCTGGCGATCGAGGATCGTCACGGCTTCGGACGCCTGAATCGCGTGGAACTCGAAATCCCGCGTCGCGGTCAGCATGGCATCGAAGGCATCGCGCATCGCGCCGAACTGGCTGAGCGGCATGACCCTGTCAGCGTAGATCGATTCGAGGCCCCGGAAATCTCTGTAGAGCGCGTAATTGCTGAGCGCTGCTGATCCTACGAGGAGTGTACCCAGCACCCCGAGAAGCGCGAAAAGCCTACCTTTGATCGTGTGAATCATCGATGGCGACCGTATCGTAGTCGGAGTCTCGAGCGACGATGGCGGTCTAACACTCCGCATGAGCGTTTCAAGAATTTTCATGTCCTTCGAGACGGCGATACCGTGAAAATTTCACGCCGTAGGATCTGGTTTTTTGAGAAAAACGACAGTTTATTGAGATCAAGATTTGTTCATCGGTTCGATCGTGCGAGCAATGTTAATTCTGTTCCTCGGATGGACGTTGAAACGCGGGCGTTCAGGTGATGCGTCCAGTTCGATGCCGGCGGCTCCGTGAACGCCGCGCAGCACCACAGCTACGACTCGCGCACAGCGCCGTCGATTCTGCGGAACGGTGTCCTGCTGTAGCCCGGTGTACAGACCTTCGGGTGGCGGGCCGCGTTCGACGACGAAGCCTGCCGCTCAGCGCTGCACGGCCTCGATATCATCCTCGTAGATCGAGTCCGGCTGGCAGGCGTGCCATTCCTTCTTCTCGTCCGCCTGCCCCTTGCGGCCCCAGCAATAGCCCGCCTGCGCCAAGCGTCCGCTCAGCCGATCGCGCAGCCGACACTGCTCACGCGTGATGGCGGGATCGCCGGTGCTCTCGCAGGCGCGTGCGGCGTTCGCCTCGGCCGTCAGCAATTCCGGGACGGTCGGAAGCTGCTGCTGGGCGCGCGCGCCCGTGGCGGCGAAGACCAGAGCGAGGACGGCGAGATCGGCGCGCATGGGCGCACGATAATCGAGCTCCGGCGTTCCGCAACCGCGGGCCAATCGACGCCGGCGCCTTTGGGGCCGTGGCCGCCGAGGTCGGCTCGTTGCTTCGGCCATCGATCGATCGCTCATGGACTCTCCGCGAGCCGGTCATCACCCTGTGGCGGCCGCGCGGACATGCGCGAACAGGCCGCTCCCGCCGCGCTCGATGTCCTCGCGCACGGCATCCCGGGCCGCCTCCGGGTCACCGCGGCGCAGGGCGTCGATGATGCGGCGATGGGGGTGCGGCTCCCAGTCGGGGACGCCGTCATCGTAGAGGTGCGACAGGATCGGGCCGCAGCGCACCCACAGCAACTCCACGATCTCGTACAGGATCGGCATCTGTCCGAGCCTGCACAGCGTCAGGTGAAACTCGGTGTTGAGGTTCACCGCCCGCGCGAAGTCGCGGCTCGCGTGACAGTGCGAGATCTGCGCGTGGATCGCCTCGAGGTCGTCGACCTCGGCCGCGCGGCTGGCTGCCCCAGCGGCGGCGGCACGCCCCTCGAGATCGGTGCGGATCGCCCGGATCTCCAGGAGCTGATCCAGGGTCAGGCGGGGCACGACGACGCTGCCGCGCGCGTCGAGGGCGAGGGCCTTCTCGGCGACGAGCCTGAGAAGGGCCTCGCGCATGGGGGTCGCGCTGATGCCGAACCGGGCCGACATCGGCCGGAGCCGCAGGCGCGTGTCGGGTCGCAACTGCCCGCGCATCAGCGCGACGCGCAGCTCGCGGTAGGCCCGCTCGCTCAGGCTCTCCTTGACGATCGGACGGACCCAGTCCGGCACGATATCGCCTGTTTCCGGTTCGGACGCCGAAGCGCTTGACATATTCCTCCCCTTCGTCCGATGTTTGTTATAACAAATTACGCCTAGCGTCGACGGCACGTGCCGCGAGGCAGGCCGCCGGGCCGGCAGGCTCGGCGGGAGACAGGGGACGGAAATGCTTGCGTTACGCAAGGCGACCGCCGCCTTCGGGGCGGACCTCGTCCACGTCGATGCGCCCGCTGCCCCGGGCACGGGACGCGTCACCGTCGCGGTCGCCGCGGCCGGCATCTGCGGCAGCGACATCCACGCCTTCGAGTGGACCCCGGGCTACGGGTTCATGACCGCGTTCATGCCGGTCACTCTCGGTCACGAGTTCTCCGGGACGGTCCGGGCGGTGGGGGACGGCGTGACCGCGCTCGCGGTCGGCGACCGAGTCACCTGCTGGCCGACGGTGCCGTGCGGCGCCTGCGCGGCCTGCGCCGCCGCGCGGCCGCAGGATTGCCAGGGCCGCCGCATCGTCGGCCTGCACGCCGACGGGGCCTTCGCCGAGCAGGTCGTCGTCCCGGCCGACAATTGCCGCCGCCTGCCGGACGGGTTGCCGCTGACCGTCGCGGCCCTGGCGGAGCCGCTTGCGGTCGCGGTCAACGCGGTGGATGTCGCGGAGGTCGGTCCCGGCGACCGCGTGGCGGTGCTCGGGCCGGGCCCGATCGGCCTCTGCATCGCCTTCGTGGCACAGCAGCGGGGCGCGGACGTGCTGCTCGCCGGGCTCGACGACGCCGCGCGCCTCGACCTCGCCCGGCGGATCGGCATCCGCCACACGGTCGATCTCGCCGACATCGGCCTGGACGACGCCGTCCGGCGCACCTTCGACGGGGAGGCCGACCGGGTGGTCGAGGCGACCGGTTCCGCCCGGTCGGTCAGTGACGGGTTGGCCGTCCTGCGCTCGGGCGGCGTGATGGTGGTGGCCGGCATCCATTCCGGCTCCCTCGACCTCGACCTGACGGGTTTCGTGCGCAGCAAGCAGCAGCTGCGCGCGGCCCACGACACGACGGCCCGCGCCTTCGACGCCGCGCTCGCGCTCCTCGCGGCGCATGCCGGGACGCTGGCGGCGCTGATCACCCACCGCCGCCCCCTCGCGGAAGCCGGGGCGGCGTTCGAGCTGGCGCGCAGCCGGCAGGCCATGAAGGTGCTGCTTCTCCCGGAAGCGGCGGCGAGCCGGGAAACGGAGCGATGAGCATGGGCATGCGAGCCGTGATCGCCGACGGACAGGGCGGTCCCGAGGTCCTCCGGATCGTCGAGCGTCCGCGCCCGGAGCCGGGACAGGGCCAGGTGCTCGTGCGCGTCGAGGCCGCGGGCATCAACCGTCCGGACGTGATGCAGCGCGAGGGCCGCTACCCGCCGCCCCCCGGCGCCTCGGACGTGCTCGGGCTCGAACTCGCCGGGATCGTCGAGGCGCTCGGGCCCGGCGCGGGCCGCTTCCGGACCGGGGACCGGGTGATGGCGCTGGTCCATAGCGGCGCCTACGCCGAGTGGGCCGTCGTCGACGAGGCGGTCGCTCTGCCCGTGCCGGAGGGCCTCCCGGCGGTCGAGGCGGGGGCGATCCCCGAGACCTACTTCACCGTCTGGAGCAACGTGTTCGAGCGCGCCCGGCTGCAGGCGGGCGAGAGCCTCCTGATCCACGGCGGCTCCTCGGGTATCGGCACCACGGCGATCCTGCTGGCGAAGGCCCGGGGCGCCCGGGTGATCGTCACCGCGGGCTCGCCCGAGAAATGCGCGGCCTGCCTGACGCTCGGCGCGGACGCGGCCATCGATTATCGGCGGGAGGATTTCGTCGCCGCGGCCAAGGCCGCCACCGGCGGGAGCGGGCCCGACGTGATCCTCGACATGGTCGGCGGCCCCTACATCGCCCGCAACCTCGATGCCGTGGCGGTCGACGGGCGCATCGCGCAGATCGCCTTCCAGCAGGGCTCGCGCGTGGCGGAGATCGACTTCCAGCCGCTGCTGATGAAGCGGGTGACGCTCACGGGCTCGACGCTGCGCGCCCGGCCGGTGGCCCTGAAGGCGCGCCTCGCCGAAGCCCTCGCCGAGCACGTCCTGCCGCTGCTCGCGGCGGGCCGCGCGCGGCCGCCGATCGATTCCGTGTTCCCGTTCGAGCGGGTCGCGGAGGCCCATGCCCGCATGGATGCGGGCCAGCATATCGGGAAGATCGTCCTGTCGATGGGCGACGCCGCGCACGGGAGCCGCTGATGTCCGAGATGTCCGAGCGCGCCAACATGACCGGTGCCCACGCCCTCGCGGCCGCGCTCCACCGGCACGGCGTCCGCGACGTGTTCGGCCAGAGCATCCCCTCGGCGCTGTTCCTGGCCGCGCCGCACCACGGCATCCGCCAGATCGGCTACCGCACCGAGAACGCGGGCGCCGCCATGGCCGACGCCTACGCGCGGATCTCCGGCCGGGTCGCGGTGGTCGCGGCCCAGAACGGTCCCGCCGCGAGCCTGCTGGTGCCGGGCCTCGCGGAAGCCCTGAAGGCCTCGATTCCGGTCGTGGCGATCGTCCAGGACGTCCACCGCCGCTTCACCGACCGGAACGCCTTCCAGGAACTGGACCACCTCGCCCTGTTCGCGGGCGTCGCCAAGTGGGTCCGCCGGGTCGCGGTCGCCGAGCGCATCGACGACTACGTCGACATGGCCTTCGCGGTCGCGGCCTCCGGGCGGCCCGGGCCGGCGGTGCTGCTGGTGCCCCTGGACCTCCTCGACGAGCGGCCGGACTTCGAGGCCGCCGCGCCGCGCCGGTCGGCGATCCTGGGCACCTACCCCCTCGACCGCACGGTCGCCGACCCGGCCCGGATCGCCGAGGCCGCGGACCTGATCGCCGGCGCGCGGCGTCCCCTCGTGATCGCGGGCGGCGGCGTCCATTCCTCCGGGGCCTACCCGGAACTCGCCGCCCTGCAGGGTCTCGGACTGCCGGTCGCCACCACGGTGATGGGCAAGGGGGCCGTCGCCGAGACCGACCCGCTCTCCGTCGGCGTCGTCGGGTACTTCATGTCGCCGCGGGCGCGCTCGTCCCACCTGCGCAGCCTCGTCACGGAGGCCGACGTCGTCCTCCTCGTCGGCAACCGCACCAACCAGAACGGCACTGACAGCTGGTCGCTCTACCCGGCGGACGCCCGCTTCATCCATCTCGACGTCGACGGGGGCGAGGTCGGCCGCAACTACGAGGCCCTGCGCCTCGTCGGCGACGCCAAGCTGACCCTCGCCGCCCTCGCCGAGGCGCTCCGGCAGCGCGACCTCGCGGGATTGGAGGGCCGCCGCGCGCCGCTCGCCGACACGATCGCCCGCGCCCGCGAGGCCCAGGCCGGCGACATGGCCCGCCTCGTCGACATGGAGGCCGCGCCGATCCGGCCGGAGCGGATCATGGCGGAGATCGACGCGGTCACGACCGCCGAGACCGTCGTCGTCGCCGACGCGAGCTACGCCTCGATCTGGATCGCCAACTTCCTGACGGCGCGGAAGGCCGGCCAGCGCTTCCTGACGCCGCGCGGCATCGCGGGCCTCGGCTGGGGCCTGCCCTTCGCCCTCGGCGCCAAGGCCGCCCGCCCGGACGCGCCCGTGATCTGCGTGACCGGCGACGGCGGCTTCGGCCACGTCTGGTCGGAGCTGGAGACGGCGCGGCGCATGCGGCTGCCGGTCATCGTCGTCGTCCTGAACAACCAGATCCTCGGCTACCAGAAGCACGCGGAGCTGAGCCTGTTCGGCGACTTCACCGACGTCTGCGACTTCGAGGCGGTCGACCACGCCGCCATCTCGCGGGCCTGCGGCTGTGCCGGGACGCGGGTCGAGCGCCCCGAGGATCTCGCACCGGCGCTGCGCGACGCGCTCGCCGGCGGCGCCGTGACGGTGATCGACGTGATCACCGACCAGCGCGCCTACCCGCCGATCACCAGCTTCGAGGGCAAGGACGCCCTCGCCTACTGACGCCGACGATTGACCCGACCGGAAGGCGCGCGAAGCGCCGGGTCGACGACTGACACGGGAGGAAACGATGAGAGTTCTGGCGCGTGCACTCGCCGCCGCCCTCGTGCTGGGCGCCGCGGCCCAGGCGGCGGGACCGACGACGGCCCGAGCCGCCGACGTGAAATTCGGCGCGCTCTTCCCGTTCAGCGGGCAGCTCGCCCTGCTCGGCGAGGAGAGCGCCCGGGGCGTCGAGATCGCCGTCGACGAGATCAACGCCGCCGGCGGCGTCCAGGGGCAGAAGGTGGTGCTCGCCCGCGGCGACGCCGTCGACAACAACCAGGCGATCGGCGAGGCACGCCGCCTCATCTCCCTGGAGAAGGTGGCGGCGATCTTCGGCTCCTACTCGTCCGCCCGCTCCATCGCCGCGAGCCAGGTGGCCGAGCTGTCCGGCATCCCGTATTTCGAGCTCGGCGCGGTGGCCGAGGAGGTCACCGGGCGCGGGCTGCAATATCTCTACCGCACCAACCCGACGGCCGAGGACATGGCCAAGCTGGCGGTGGAGATGATCGTCAACAAGGTCGCCGCCGGGCTCGGCAAGAAGCCCGAGGACCTGAAGGTCGGCATCATCTACGAGGATTCGAGCTACGGCACGTCGGTGGCGGGCTTCCAGAAGAAGTTCGCCGCCCAGGCCAAGCTCAACGTCGTGACCGCGCAGGGCTACCCCGCCTCGACGGTCGACATGTCCTCCCTCGTCCTCGACCTGAAGGGGCGCGGCATCGACGTCCTGCTCCAGACGTCCTACCAAAACGATTCCGTGCTGTTCCTGCAGCAGGCCAACGAGGCGGGCTTCAAGCCGGGCGCCATCATCGGCGGCGGCGGCGGCTACTCGATGCAGCCCACCGCCGACGCGGTCGGCCACAAGGTCATGGAGGGCGTGCTCGACACGGATTTCACACAGTACCTCGTCAACACGAAGTACACGCCCGGTATCGAGAACTTCGTCGCGGCCTATCAGAAGAAGTACGGGAGCGCCCCGCGCTCCGGGCACTCCCTGAACAACTACGTCGGCGCCAAGCTCATCCTCGAGGCCATCGGCAAGGCGAAGGGCTTCGAGCCCGACACCATCGTCAAGGCCGTCCAGGCCATCGACGTGAAGGACGGCGTCACCGCGGTCGGCTACGGGTTCAAGTTCGGCAAGAACAACCAGAATGAGCGCGCCGCGATGATGGGCATGCAGTGGCAGGGCGGCAAGCTCGTCACGGTCTATCCCGACAGCGCCGCCGTCGCGCCCATGGAGATGCGTAAGTAACCGCAGGTCTCCGAAGGTAACAGCGCCGCCGTCACGCAGGTCCACGGAGATCGGGGATGGACGTCTTCCTCCAAGTGCTCGCCAACGGGGTGATGCTCGGCGGCCTGTTCGCGATCGTCAGCGTCGGGCTGACCCTGATCTTCGGCATCGTGAAGGTCGTGAACTTCGCCCACGGCGAGTTCCTGATGGTCGGGATGTACCTGACCTATCTCGCGGTGACCGGGCTCGGGCTGCACCCCTTCGCGGCGGTGATCCTCGTCGTGCCGGTCCTGTTCCTGCTGGGCGCCCTCACCCAGCGGTTCCTGATCCAGCCCCTGCTCGCCGCTGGCGACCATCACATCCAGATCTTCGCCACGGTGGGCCTGTCGACGGTGCTGATCAACCTCGCCCTCCTCGTCTTCGGGGCCGACATCGCCAACACGCCGCCGTCGGGCCTGCGCCAGCCGCTGGAGATCGGCCCGGTCCGGGTGCTGCTCGGGCAGGTGGTGATCCTCGGATCCGCGATCGTGCTGGTGGCGGGGCTCCAGATGTTCCTGGCGCGCACCCGCACGGGCCGGGCGATCCGCGCGGTCGCCCAGAACCGCGCGGCGGCCGAGCTGATGGGCATCGACGTCGACCGGATCTACGCCCTGACCTTCGGCATCGGCGCGGCCTGCGTCGGGGTGGCGGCGGTGCTGATCGCGCCGCTCTACCCGACCTCGCCCAACAGCGGCACCTACTTCGTGCTGATCGCCTTCGTGGTCGTCGTGCTCGGCGGCCTCGGCTCCATCCGCGGCGCCTTCGTCGGAGCGATCCTGATCGGCCTGATCGACAGCGTCACGGGCTTCTACGTCGGCGCCGACATGCGCGAGGTCGCGGTCTTCGGCGTGTTCCTGGCGATCCTGATCCTGAAGCCCTTGGGCCTCTTCGGGCGGCAGCTGCGGCTGTCCCACGTCTCGCCGTGAGGGAGCCCGCGATGACCGATATCCCGCTCGCCGCAGCACCGTCCGCGGCCCCGACAGCCGCACCGTCCGCCGCACAGTCCGCCGCACAGTCCGCCGCATCGTCCGCCTTCCCGCGCCGGGGCGCGGCAGCGCTGGCGCTCGTCCTCGCGGCCCTGGTGGCGGTGCCGGTCGCGGTCGGCAACCCGTTCATCTACCACGTCTTCATCACGATCTGCGTCTTCGCCGCGCTCTCGACCGCCTGGAACATCGTCGGCGGCTACGCCGGCCAGCTCTCCCTCGGCCACGGCATCTTCTACGGTCTCGGCGCCTATTGCGGGATGCTGCTCGTCGGCGCCGGGATCAGCCCGTGGATCGGCATGGTGGCCGGCGCCGCCCTCGCCGTGCTGGTGGCGCTGGCGATCAGCTACCCGTGCTTCCGGCTGCACGGGCCGTTCTTCTCGCTGGCGACCATCGCCTTCCTCGAAGTCTTCCGCGTCCTGGCGCTGCATTTCCGGGACCTGACCGGCGGCGCTACCGGTCTGATGATCCCGCTGAAGTTCGGCTGGACGTGGATGGTGTTCCGGGATCGCTGGCCGCCGCTGGCCATCGCCTTCGGGCTCCTCCTGCTGACCCTGGCGGTCGCGTGGTGGATGCGCAGCCACCGGATCGGCTTCTATCTCGTCGCCACCCGCGAGCGGGAATCGGCCGCGCGCGCCGCGGGCGTGCGCACGGTGCGGGTGCGGCTCGTCGCCGTGGCGGTGTCGGGGGGGCTCACCGCGATGGTCGGTACCTTCCACGCCATGTACCTGACCTTCATCGAGCCGGCGGCGATGTTCTCGCTGACCCTGTCGATCCAGATCGCGATGTTCGCGCTGATCGGCGGACTCGGCACGGTGTTCGGGCCGCTCCTCGGCGCGCTGCTCCTCGTGCCGATCACCGAGCTGGCCCGCGGCTGGCTCGGCGCCAAGGCCCTGGGGCTCCACGGCCTCGTCTACGGCCTCGTTCTGGTGCTCGTCGTCCTGTTCCTGCCCAACGGGCTGATGGGCCTCGTGTCCCGCTTCGCGCGGGCCCGCGCTGGCGGCCGCGGCGCGCAGGCGGCGTCGGTTCCGGCCGTTCCGCGGGCCCCGGAGCGGCCGCCGGTCGGCGCGGACCTGATCCGGGTCGAGGGCCTGCAGAAGCGCTTCGGCGGCCTGCACGTCACCAACGATGTCGGCTTCACGCTCCGGGAGGGCGAGATCCTCGGCCTGATCGGCCCCAACGGGGCGGGCAAGACCACCGTCTTCAACATGATCTCGGGCTTCCTCAAGCCCGATGCCGGCACGGTGAGCGTCCGCGCGCCGGACGGGACGTGGCACCGGCCGGGCCGGCCGTCGGATTTCGCGACGCTCGGCGTCGGCCGCACCTTCCAGATCGTGCAGCCCTTCGCGGCCATGACGGTCGAGGAGAACATCATGGTCGGCGCGTTCCACCGCCACGGCGACGTCCGCGAGGCCCGGGCGGTCGCGCGCGAGACCGCCGAGCGGATGGGGCTCGCGCCCTGGCTCGGGAGCGAGGCGCGCGGCCTCACCATCGGGGGCCTCAAGCGGCTCGAGGTCGCCCGCGTGATGGCGATGCGCCCGCGCGTGCTGCTGCTCGACGAGGTCATGGCCGGCATCAACCAGACCGACGTGCGCCGCGCCATCGACCTGATGCTGTCGATCCGCGACACCGGCGTCAGCATCATCGCGATCGAGCACGTCATGCAGGCGGTGATGGCGCTCTCCGACCGGGTGATCGTCCTGAGTTCCGGGCAGATCATCGCCCAGGGCAGCCCGCAGGATGTGGTGCGCGACGCAGCCGTGATCGAGGCGTATCTCGGCAAGGAGTTCGCCCATGCTCACGCTTGAGCGCGTGGATGCCGGTTACGGCGCGACCAGCATCCTGCACGCCGTCTCGCTCGAGGTGCGCGCCGGCGAGGTGGTGACGATCGTCGGCGCGAACGGGGCCGGCAAGACGACGACGCTGCGGACCATCGCGGGCCTGGTGAAGCCCACCCGCGGCCGGATCCTGTTCGAGGACGAGGACGTCACCCGGCTCTCGGGCCACGAGATGGTGGCGCGCGGCGTCACCCTGATCCCGGAGGGGCGCCAGCTCTTCCCCGAGATGACGGTGCGGGAGAACCTGCTGATGGGCGCCTACCGCCGCGCGGCGCGCGAGCGCCAGTCGGAGACGCTCGCGGACGTGCTCGACCTGTTCCCGCGGGTGCGCGAGCGCCTCGACCAGAATGCCGGCTCCCTCTCGGGCGGCGAGCAGCAGATGGTGGCCATCGCCCGCGGGATGATGGCCCGTCCCAAGCTCCTGATGTTCGACGAGCCCTCGCTGGGCCTCGCCCCGATCGTGGTGGCGCAGGTCTTCGCGGTGGTGGACCGGATCGTGAAGACCGGCGCCACCGTCCTGATCGTCGAGCAGAACGTGTTCCACACGCTGCAGGTGGCCGACCGGGGCTACGTTCTGGAGAACGGCGAGATCGTCCTCGCCGACGCGTCCGCGGCCCTGCTCGACAACGACCACGTCCGACGCGCCTATCTGGGGATCTGAGATGACCGAGCGGCAGACGAACCCCGAGGCGATCGTCCGGCGCGCGAGCCACGCCGGACGGCGCGTCCTCGTCACGGGGGCCGGCCGCGGGATCGGCCGGGCGATCGCGGAGGGGTTCGGCGCGCGGGGCGCCCTGGTGGGCGTGGCCGACGTGAACCCGGACGACGTCGCGGCGACCGTCGCGGCGATCGAGGGCGGAGACGGTCGCGCCCTGCCGCTGCGCCTCGACGTCGCCGACTACGCGGCCGTCGAGGCGGCCCTGTCGGAGGCCGCCGCCGCGATGGGCGGCGCGTTCGACACGGTGGTCAACAACGCCGGCATCTCGCCCAAGCACGACGGGGCGGCCCACCGGGTCTGGGAGATGGACCCGGCGGAGTGGAGCCGCGTCGTCGCGGTCAACCTGACGGGGGCGTTCAACACCGTCCGCGCGCTGGCGCCCGCGATGTGCCCGGCCGGGCGCGGCTGGATCGTCAACATGTCGTCGGTGGCGGCCAAGACCCACTCCCCGATCGTCGCCTGCCACTACGCGGCCTCGAAGGCCGGCCTGATCGGGCTCACCAAGCACCTCGCGGCCGAGCTCGGCCCGTTCGGCATCCGCGTCAACGCGATCGCGCCGGGGCGGATCGAGACCCCGATGGTCCGGGCGGTGGGCCGCGCCGTCAACGACGAGCAGGTGCGCCTGACCCCGATGGGCCGGCTCGGCGCCCCCGAGGAAGTCGCGGATCTCGCCCTCTACCTGACCTCCGCCGAGGCCAGCTTCGTCACCGGCCAGACCGTCGACGTCGCCGGCGGCCTCTACATGACGTGAGCCGGGACCGGTCGGACAGGCGATGGACGGGAGGACGGCCATGAGCAGCGCGGTCACCGCGGCCGGGATCACCGGGCGGACCCGGGTCTACGGGATCCTGGCGGACCCGATCTACCACGTGAAGGCGCCCGAGGTGATGGGGGCGCTCTTCGCCCGCCACGGCGTGGACGGCGTCCTCGTCCCGCTGCACGTGACGGCGGACGGCCTCGCCGCCGTGATGGACGGGCTGCGGCACCTGCGCAATTTCGGCGGCTTCATCGCCACGGTCCCGCACAAGACCGCGATGACCGGCCTGTGCGACGCCCTCACCCGGGAGGCCGAGCAGATCGGGGCGGTCAACTGCGTCCGGCGGGAGGCGGACGGGCGCATGGTCGGCACGATGCTCGACGGGATCGGCTTCGTCGAGGCGCTGCGCGCCTCGGGCCTGGAGCCGCGCGGCCGGAGCGCGGCGCTGGCGGGGGCCGGCGGCGCGGCGAGCGCCATCGCCTTCGCGCTCGCCGAGGCCGGTGTCGCCCGCCTGACGATCCTGAACCGCACCGCCGACCGCGCCCAAGCGCTGGCGGAGCGCCTGCGCGCCGCCTATCCCGGGCTGGCGGTCGCGGCCGAAGGCGTCCAGGCGGAGCACGATCTCCTCGTCAACGGCACGTCGCTCGGGATGCGCCCGCAGGACGCCGCCCCCTTCGACCTGGGCGCCCTCCACGCCGGCCAGTTCGTCGCCGAGGCGATCATGGATCCGGAGATTACGCCGCTGCTCGCCGCCGCGCTGAGGGCGGGCTGCCGCGTCCAGAAGGGCCTGCCGATGCTGGAGTGTCAGATCGCCCTGATGGCCCGCCACATGGGCGCCCTCTGAGGCGGGAACCGGGGACTGAGCTTGGGGCGCACCGTGGGACCGACCGACATCGACGCCGTCGCGGCCGGCGCGTTCGACTACGTGATCGTGGGCGGCGGCACCGCGGGCTGCGTCCTGGCCAACCGCCTGACCGAGTCCGGGACGCACCGGGTCCTGCTCCTCGAGGCGGGGGGACGGGCGCGCAGCCCCTGGGTCGCGATCCCGGCGGGCTTCAGCCGCCTGCTCCAGCACCCATCCTACAACTGGCGGTTCCGGACCGAGCCCGAGGCGGCGACCGGCGGCCGGGTGATCGCGGTCCCGCGGGGCAAGGGCCTCGGCGGGTCGACGCTGATCAACGGCATGATCTACGTGCGCGGACAGCCGCAGGATTACGATGCCTGGGCGCAGGCCGGGTGCCGCGGCTGGGGATTCTCGGACGTGCTCCCCTATTTCCGCAGGCTCGAGGATTACGAGGGCGGCCGCGAACCGTTGCGCGCCCGCGGCGGTCCGCTGCCGCTGACGGAAGTGGCCGAACGTCCTGCGATCGCGGAGGCCTTCATCGCCGCCGCGCAGGCGGCAGGCTACCCGCGCAATCCCGACTACAACGCGGAGAGCCAGGACGGCTTCGGCTACTACCAAGTGAACCAGCGGCGCGGCCGGCGGGTCAGCGCCGCCGATGCCTATCTGCGGCCGGCCCTGGCCCGCCCGAACCTCGCCGTCGTGACCGACGCGCACGTCCTGCGGCTGACCTTCGACGCGGGTCGGGCGAGCGGCGTCGCCGCTCTGGTCGGCGGCCGCGAGCGGCTCTTCCGCTTCCGCGGGGAAGTGATCCTCGCCGCGGGTGCGGCCCAGACCCCGCAGATCCTGGAACTGTCCGGCCTCGGCGATCCGGCGATCCTCGGAGGGCTCGGCGTCGCCGTGCGGCGCGCCCTCCCCGGCGTCGGCGCCAACTACATGGACCATTACTGCACGCGCATGAACTGGCGCGTGCGCCTGCCGGTGACGCTGAACGAGCAGACCCGCGGCCTGCGCCTCGGCCTCGCGGCGGCGCGCTACCTCGCGACGCGGCAGGGCATCCTGGCGCTGGGGACCGGTCTCGCCCACGGCTTCGTGCGCACCCGGCCGGGGCTCGACGGGCCCGACGTGCAGTACTTCTTCATGCACGCGAGCTACGCCAACGCCGCCGAGCGCAAGCTCGACCGCCTGCCCGGCATGACGATCGGCGTCACGCAGTTGCGACCGGAATCGCGCGGGACGATCCACGCCGCGTCGCCCGACCCGCTCGCGCCGCCCGCCATCCGCCCGAACTTCCTCGCCACCGCGGAGGATCGCCGGGCGATGGTCGAGGGCATGAAGATCGCCCGCGCCATCGTCGCGCAGGCGCCGATGGAGCGCTTCCGCGGGGCCGAGCTCAACCCCGGTCCGGACTGCCGGACCGACGCGGACTGGCTCGATTTCGCGCGCCGCGACGGCCAGACGATCTACCACATCTGCGGCACGTGCCGCATGGGCGACGATCCGGATTCGGTGACGGATCCCAGCCTGCGCGTGCGCGGCGTGGCCGGCCTTCGGGTGGCCGACGCCTCGATCATGCCGCGCATCGTCTCCGGCAACACGCAGGCCGCGGTGTTCATGATCGCCGAGAAGGCCGCCGACCTGATCCTTGCCGATGCCTGATCCGGTCTGGCCATCGGGCGCCGCGGCGCGTACGGCAGCCCCGCGCCGGTCTCGGCCGCGTCTCGGCGTCGTCCGGCGCTTCGCGACGCAGCAGACCGCAGGTCAAACGCCCCGGCACGACCGGCGGCAGAGGTTCGACGTCATGCTCTACATGGTCCACATGCAGGTCAACATTCCGGCGTCCCTCCCGAAGGAGGAGGCGGCTCGCCTGAAGGCCGAGGAGAAGGCCTACGCCCAGAAGCTCCAGCAAGATGGCCGATGGCGGCATCTCTGGCGCATCGCCGGGCAGTACGCCAATTACAGTGTCTTCGACGTGGCGGGAAACGATGAACTTCACGAAGTCCTGAGTTCGCTGCCGCTCTACCCGTATATGGCGATCAGCGTGACGCCGCTGGCGCAGCATCCCTCCGCGATCGCGGCCAACTGACCGGACCACCGCCATGCCTTACATGATCGAGACCTTCGACAAGGCCGGGAGCCTGGACGTCCGCAGGGCGAACCGCGCGGAGCATCTCGTCTACCTCGACCGGATCAAGGACCGGCTCCTGGCCTGCGGCGCGAAGCTGAACGACGACGGGAGCGACGCCGGCGGCGGCCTCTACGTCGTCGACGTCGAGACCCGCGCGGAGGCCGAGGCGCTCATCCACGCGGACCCGTTCTACAAGGTCGGGCTCTTCGAGCGCGTCGAGATCCGGCGCTGGCGCAAGGCCTACCTGGACGGCCGCAGCTATCTCTGAGACCGAGGGAACGCGGTTTCGAAGGACAGGCGGCCTTCCGGTACGGGGCAGCCGCTGAAGAACAAGAGATTGGGAGGAAACAATGATCCGTCGTCCTTGGGTGGCGGCCGCCGCGTTCGGCGCCGCTGCCCTCACCGCCCTGCCCGCCTCCGCGCAGTACGCGGATGGCGGCATCAAGATCGGCATCCTGACCGACATGTCCGGCGGATACTCGGATCTGGCCGGCCGCGGCTCGGTGACGGCCGCGCAGCTCGCGGTCGAGGATTTCGGACGTCCGATCAACGGTCGGAAGGTCGAGCTCGTCTTCGCCGATCACCAGAACAAGGCGGACATCGCCTCGTCGATCGCGCGCCGGTGGTTCGATACCGAGGGCGTCGACGCCATCTTCGACACCAATTCCTCGGTCGCCGGGCTGGCGGTGCGCGAGGTCGCGCGCAGCAAGGGCAAGATCGACATCAACTCCGGCGCCGGCTCCATGGCACTGACCAACGCCGCGTGCTCGCCGACCGGCGCCCACTGGTCGTGGGATACCCACTCGCTCGCGGCCGGCACCGCCGCGGCGCTGGCGGACGATCCGAAGAACACGTGGTTCTTCATCACGGCCGACTACACCTTCGGGCACGATCTGGAGGCGCAGGTCACCCGGGTCGTGAAGGCCAAGGGCGGCACGGTGCTCGGGTCGGTCAAGCACCCGTTCCCCAATCCGGATTTCTCATCCTACCTGCTGCAGGCACAAGCGTCGGGCGCGAAGATCATCGGCATGGCCAACGCCGGTGCCGACACGATCAACACCATCAAGCAGGCAAGCGAGTTCGGCATCCTGCAGGGTGGCCAGAGGCTGGGCGGGCTCAACATCTTCCTGACCGACATCTACTCCGTCGGATTGCCGGCGGCGCAGGGCATGATCCTGACGACGGGCTTCTACTGGGACATGGACGACCAGACGCGCGCCTTCGCGCGGCGCTTCGGCGAGCGGATGGGCGGCCGGATGCCGACCATGGTCCAGGCCGGCGACTACTCGGCGGTTCTCCACTTCCTGAAGGCGGCCGAAGCCGCCGGCACGGATGACGGCCTGAAGGTGATGGCCAAGATGCGCGAGCTGCCGATCCAAGACTTCTTCGCCCGCAACGCCACGCTGCGCCCGGACGGCCGCATGGTCCACGACATGTACCTCGCCCAGGTGAAGTCCCCGGCGGAATCGACGGGGCCCTGGGACTTCTACAAGATCCTGAAGACGATCCCGGGCGACCAGGCGTTCCAGCCGCTCTCCGAGAGCACGTGCAAGCTGGTGAAGGGCTGACGCGCGCCTTCGCGGCTCGTCGCTCACAGGGGGGCGCGGGCCGTGCACCCCTGTCTCCACCGGGGTCGCCGCTCGCGACGGCCCTAGTGGGACGTGCTCTCGACCGCGGCGGCGAAGACGTAGCCGACCCCGCGCTCGGTCACGATGAGCTTCGGGTCGCTGGGCCTGCGCTCGATCTTCCGGCGCAGCCGCAGGATCTGCACGTCGATGCAGCGATCGAAGACGTCGTCGTGGACGCGGGTGACCTGGAGCAGGTACTCGCGCGTGAGCGGACGCTGAGGTGCGTCGAGGAACGCCGCCAGGAGCGCGTAGTCGCGCTTGCCCAGGACGACCTCTTTTCCGTCGGGATTGATCAGACGCCGGCGTCGGCGGTTCAGGACCCAGCCGTCGAAGCGCCGGCACGGCGCCTCCGCCGGACGGGACGAGGCCTGCGCCGCGACGCGGCGGAGGACGACGCGCACGCGCGCCAGGAATTCGCGCAGGCCGTAGGGTTTGACGATGTAGTCGTCGGCGCCGAGTTCGAGGCCGAGCACGCGGTCGAACTCCTCGCAGCGATGGGCCGTCGTCAGGATGACGGGAACATCGCTCACCGCGCGCAGGTCCCGCAGCAGGTCGAGGCCGTTCTCCGCGCCCGGGCGAAGATTGAGCACCACGAGGTTGAACTGCGACGGATCCGCGAGCTCTCCGCGCGCCTCGGCCCGCGTCGACGCCGGGACGACGTCGACCCCGTGCCCGTCGAGGTATCCGGAGACGACACGCTGAACCTCCGCGTCATCGTCGACGAGCAGAATGCGCAGGCCGTGATGATGCATAAGCGATGCTCCTCCGGAGTCCCGACTGGCGCGATCATCGGAGCAGCGGTCCGAAGGTGTCCGGCCGTCCCGGGGCGGCCGGATGCGCGTCGTCATCCCGTCGCCTGCCGATCGGCTTGGCCGCTGCTCCCACGGCGTGACGGTTCATCGGCAGGCCCGCTCGTAGCGGCCCCACACCGGGCTGAAGAACAGGCGACAGTCGCCGAAAAAGCCGCCCGCGGCGTATCCGCCCGCCGGGCTCCACCAGCCATGGCCGCCGAAGCGGTGATGGAAGCCGTGATGGAAGCCCCCGTGGTGGAAGCCGTGATGGAAGCCGCCATGGTGCCCGAAGCTTCCTTGCCCGAAGCCGCGCGCTTCGGCTCGTCCGGGCACGGTCGCCAGGGCGGCGAGGGCGAGACAGGACAGGATCGCGGTCTTCGTCGAGGTGATCGTCATGAGATGTCTCCCGTTGCGATACGGGGACGATGCACCGGAGAGCCCGGGGTGGACTGTGACCCGGGTCACAGTTTCAGTGTGATCCTCCGGCCGGTCAGCGACGCGCTCGGGGGAGCGGCTAGGACGTCGTCGCGCGCGGGTGGCGCAGCCAGACCTCAAGGGGCTGGCTGCGGCCGCGGATCGCCGCGGTCCGGCTCTCGAATCCTCCCTCCGACCGCTCGAGCCCGGCCGCCTGCGCCAGCTCGGCGCTGAGTGCCAGGCGAGCGTGGGCGTCCGCCGCGACCGCCAGCAGGCGGCTCGCCACGTTGACCGTGTCGCCCGTCGCGGTGATGTGCTGGTTGGTGTCGCTGCCGAGGCGCGAGAGGATCACCGGCCCGTAATGCGCGCCGATGCGCAGATCGAGGGCCGGCCCGGATCCGTGCAGGACCGGGCTGTCCGCGATCCAGGCGCGCGTGCGGACGATGAGTTCCTCCGCGGCCTGGACGGCGTGCGCCGCCTGGTCCGGGTCCGGATCGAGGGCGCCGAACAGGATCATGGCGCCGTCGCCCATGAAGTTCACCACGACGCCCCCGCGCAGGGTCACCGCTTCGTCGACGAGATCGTGGAACGTCTTGAGCATCGCCCGCGTCCGCGCCGGGCCGAGCTGCTCGCTCCGGCGCGTGAAGCCGGTGAGGTCGACGAACAGCACGGGGATGTCGCGCGCGATCGGCTCGGCGAGGTAACCCGGGTCGCGCGCGAGCCGCTCGGCCAGGGCGGCAGGCTGCATCCGCCGCAGCACCTGCTCGGACCGCGCCACGCGCGCGCTCTGGCGGCGCTCGAGCGTCTGGCGGCCGACCGCGCAGACCAGCGCCGGCAGTCCCACGGCCGCGAGCGGCAGGGCGGCGCTCAGCCAGATGCCGTGGGCGAACGCGACGGCGCCCGCGGCGAGCCATCCTGCCGTCGCGAGCAGGACCAGGATCAGGCCCGGGCCCGGCGGCAGCACCGCGATGGCGAGCGCGGACCCGACCGCCAGGAGGACCGAGGCCGCGGCGTCTCGCTGCCGCACGCCGGCGTCCCGGACGAGGGCGTCCCCCGTGGTGAGGTGGGCGATGCCGGTAGCGAGGAGTTCGACGCCGGGCAAGACGGGATCGAACGCGGTGGCGAAGGTGTCGCCGCCGCCGAGCGCGGTGACGCCGATCACGACGATGCCGTCCGAGAGCGCCGCGGCCGGCGCCGTCCCGTCGAGGAGGGCGGCCGCGCTCACCGTCGCGATCGTGCGTCGCGGACCGTAGGGGCGCAGCGGAAGGTGGTAGCCGAGGTCCAGCGACAGGGCGCGGTCGCCGATCTGGACGCGCCCCTTGCTGAGCACGGGGTCGTTGCGCGCCGCCAGGGCGGCCGCGCGCAGCACGAAGGACGCGGCGACGCCGTCGGCCGTGCGCACGACCAGGGGGAGATGGCGGGGTACGCCGGACGCGTCCTCGGCGACGTTGACGACACCGGACGCGACGTCTTCGCCGAGCTTCGGCGACGGCCGGTGGAGCGCGGTGGCGAACGGGATGCCGTCCTCGCTGGCGCTCCCGTCGAAGACCGCAGCCGAAGCCAGGATCGCTGTGGTCTTCCCGAGGGCGACGGCGAGCGCGCTGTCCGCCTCCGGCTGCCGCCCCGCCTCGAGGAAGAGCACGTCGACGGCGATCACGCGCGGGCGGGCCTCCGCCACCCGCTCGACGATCCGCGCCATCGTGGTCCGCGAGACCGGGAAGCCGCCTTCGCGCCGCACCGTCGCGTCGTCGACCGCCACCACGGTGAGGTTGGCGGGCGGCGTGCGCGGGCCGGCGAGCCGCAGGCGCAGGTCCGTGAGGGCGGATTCCAAACGATCGAGGGGCGTCGCGCGCCCGGTGAGATGGAGATGGCCGAGCCAGGCGCCCCAGGCGAGCGCGCCGAGCGACGCGGCGAGCAGGAAGACGCGCCGCGCCAGCCGGAAGGTCCGGTCGGGCGTCGGAGCCGCCGGCCGACCGGCCTCGCTCAACGCCCGAACCGCTCGAGCAGACTCCTGACGCGCTCCTGGGGCCAGCGCCGGACCTCCAGAGGGTCGCGGCCGTCATCGACGTCGACCCCCTCGCCCGGCCCGAGCGTGACGGCGACCTGCGGGTCGGTGCGCCGGGCGACGTCGACCCGTCCCTGGGCCACGAAGACGGAGGTGCGCGCCCGCGTCACGTCGACGGCGTAGACCGTGCCCCGCACCGAGGCCACCGCGTGGGGGGTGAGGATCTGGAAGCCGTCGCGGCGGACGCGGCGGCTCGCCGGGATGGTGACGAAGACCGCGTTGCCGCCGATCTCGGCGCCCTTGAGATGTCCGTCACCGTCGGGTCCCACAGGGCGCAGGCTGCCCGCGCGCTCGGTTTCGAGCGTCAGGCCGTCGGCGCAGTGCAGGATCCGCAAGGGCGGATCGAAGCGCGTCGTCTCCGTACATCGCGTCTGCGCTGCGGCGCTCGACGCCGCGATGGTGAGGGCGGCCGTGGCCGCCAGGCGCGCTGTCGTTCTCATGCGGTGAAGCCCTGTCGCCCCGATCATGTCTGCGCCCGCGCGCCCAGCGCGACGAGCCGGTGTGAGGCCCGCACGGTGACGCGCGCGCGGCCGAGATCGATGAGGCCCGATCTCTGCCAGTCCTGCAGGACGCGGTTCACGCTCTCCCGCGCCGCGCCGACGAAGGCCGCGAGTTCCTGCTGCGTCACCTGGATCTCGGCGCCGTAATCCTCCGACAGCATGATCAGGCGCCGGGCGAGGCGCATGTCGAGCGGCAGCAGCGTCGCCTCCTCCATGCGCGCGCTCATCCAGCGCAGGCGCTGGCACAGCAGGCCGATGATCCGGACCGCCAGGGCGGGATCGCCGTGGAGCAGTTTGAGGAAGGCCCGCCCCTCGACGACGAACAGGTCGGCCGGCTCGAGCGCCACGGCCTCGGCGGTCCGTGGATGGCCGTCGAGGAAGGCGATCTCGCCGAAGACGTCGCCCGGCCCGAGCAGGTTGAGGGTGACCGCGCGCCCGTCGTCGGAGCCGGCCCCGATCCGGATCTGCCCGCGCCGCACGGCGTAGAGGGCATCGCCCGGATCGCCCTTCTGGAAGAGGATCTCGTGTCGCGCGAGGCTGCGCGTCGTGCAGAGCCCGGCAATGGTCTCGATCGCCTCCGGACCAAGCTCAGCGAAGAACGCGTTGGCCTTCAGAAACCGAACGAGCGTGTGCGGCGTGCTCACGACTGCATCTCTCCGGCCGTCGAGCTGGGGCTTATGCGCGTGTCGAGGGCCGATTAGCAAGGCTTACACTGCGAGAGCGGAGGAAGATCATGGGCTCCGCCCGCGGGCGTGCTCACGGCGGCGACGATTGTTACAGGCCGCGCGCCCGCTCCAGCATGCCGGTGGCCCGTCCGCCGATCACCCCGCACGGCGCCTGGCTGTCGCCGGCGGCCGCGCGGGGCAGGATCGAGGCGTCGAAGACCGTCCGAACGTCGCGGCCCGCTCGGGCGGTGCAGCCCTGGAGCCGGTCGGTGACCGCGGCAGCACGGATTCAGTCCGCCCTCGCCGCGCCGGACGGGCGGAACGCCCGCGCGCTGCCGCGGGCGCGGCAGAGGTCGGCGCGGGCCGCGTTCGCCGTCACGTCGGCCGGGTGGGACAGGTCGTTCGCCTCGATGACCGGCGGCGTCGCCATATCGGCGCGCCGCGCGCGATCAGGCCTCTCGAGAGCGTCTGCGGCGGGTCGGAGCGACTGTCGCGCGCGGATCGTACCCCCGTGGACGATCACTTGTCCGAGCGCGTCTTCCTCGGATCGTCGGAGGGATTGATGTAGTCGAGCCCGAAGGGCCCTGTTCCCGAGACCTGGATCACGGCCGGGTCGCGCGTCGTCCACAGCGCGTGGGGCATCTCGGCCGGCAGATACAGGAAGGCACCCGGCCGGAGAGACTGACCCCGGCTCGCGTCGATCGTCTTCCCCATGTCGTGGACGAGTGTGCCGGACAGCAAGGTCACGCTCTCGTCGGTCGCGTGCGTGTGCGGAGCGATGACGTAGTTCGGCGGGAACCGGAGCCTGAGCGTGAACGGTCCGGGCTTGTCCGGATCGCCGGCGATGATGCTGATCTCGCTGCCCTTCGGGAGGGAGGGCGGCGCGGCGCGCCACTGGACGGCTTCGTCACCGGTGACCATGACCATCTCGCCCGCGCGCGCGTCCGGCGCGAGGCATGCGAGGAAGAGGACGAGACAGCAGCTCTGGCGCAAACGCATCGACAATCTCCAGATCGGCGCTGGGGCGAGCCCGGATCGAACCTGTCCGCTGACGCCGAGCCCACTCTACCGTCGGCGGCGCTCGCGACAGGGTCCGTCCTGTTAGACCGCGCGCCTTCGGACCCGCTACGGCAGAACGCCCGTACCGACCCGGGCAAATCGCACGACCTTGCCGGAGACCCTTCCAAGACGGTCGCGCGCTCGCGTACTCTCGGCCTTTCGGGAGAACACGGGTGACACCCTTCAGGCTCAAGCAGGTCCTGGCCGTCTGGGACGCGCGCGAGCTGGATCTCAAATGGGCCCTCGTCGGACGCATCGCGCTGATCGCGATCCTCTGCGCTGCCGGAGCGGCCGCCTACGCGATGCACGACGTCGCGGCGAAGACCCGACAGCGGAACGCCGAGACGGCCGATGAGGTGCATAAGCAGCTCCGCCTCCAGCTCCTGCGAATCGAGCGGGCAGCCGACATTCCCCAACGCTTCCCGGATTGGGAGATCATCACCCGGTACGCTCTGCAACCGGGCCAGTGCGTGCAGCTGATCCCGGCGGAGGCCGGTCCGACACGGTCGAGCTGCTTGGGCGTCGAGGCGCACGCGCGCGCCGCACCCGACTGGTTCGCGACGCTCTACCGGTTCCTCTTCTTCGCCGGATCCACCGTCAGCCTGCCGCTCGAGCATCAGGGGTCGCGGATCGGGATCGTCGAAGCGGACTTCGATCCCGACGCGGTCGTCGGGTCGGCGTGGATCGTGCTGAAGCAGGTGTCCGGCGCTCTCGCGGCCATGACCGTCGTCCTGTGCGTGCTGGTCTACGGCGCGGTGGCGCACGCGCTGCGTCCCGCCAACGAGATCCTGATCGGTATCGATCGCGTCGCGAAGGGCGACCTCGCGTGGCGTCTGCCCAGCCTCCGCCTGCGCGAGCTCCGACGCATCGCGACGGTCTTCAATCAGCTCGCCAGCCATCTCCAAGTCGCCACGCGGGAACGTGCCGAGCTCGCGCGCCGGCTGATCGATGCCCAGGAGCAGGAGCGGCGGTGGCTGTCGCTCGAACTGCACGACGACGTCGCGCAGCGTCTGACGGCGTTGAGCCTTCTCGCCCGGTCGATCCAGGAGGGCGCGCGCTCCTCGTCGCCTTCGGTCGTGGCCGAGAGTGCCGAACTCGCCACCATGGCGTCGGACGCCGTGCGCGCGCTCCGGAGCACCCTCGCCGCACTCAGGCCGCCCGAGATCGACGATCTCGGGCTGCGGGTCGCGCTCCGGAGTCTGATCGCCGCCCAGGCGCAGCGCGCCGGGGGCCGGATCCACGTCACGCTCGCGGCCGACGCGCAGGCCAATCGCCTGCCCTCCGACGCGGCGGCCCATATCTACCGGATCGTCCAGGAAGGCCTCACCAACGCCGTCCGCCACGCGGCCGCGCGCACCGTCGCGATCGCGCTGAACGTCGCGGAGACCGACGGCGGCGCCGAGGTCCAGCTGATCCTCACGGACGACGGGAGCGGCGCCCCCGTGGAGGCGCTGGAGCGCCCGCATTCCGGTCTCGGCCTGCTCGGCATGCGCGATCGCGTCCACGCGCTCGGCGGGCAGATCGTGACGGAAACGGCCCCGGGCGGCGGGTTCCGCTTGCGGGTCCGCTTTCACGCCGCGCTCGCGGGCGACGAGGTGTCATGACCAAACGGCGCATACGCGTGATGCTCGTCGACGATCACGCCGTCGTGCGGGAGGGCTATCGGCGGCTCCTGGAGCGGCAGCCCGACATGGAGGTCGCCGCCGAGGCCGGGGACGGCGCGGAGGCCTATCGCGCCTACCGCATGGTGGAGCCGGACGTCGTCATAATGGACATCAGCATGCCCGGCCGCGGTGGGATCGACGCCATCCGGCAGATCCGGCAGGTGGATCCGAGCGCCCGCATCCTCGTCTTCAGCGTGCATGCCGCGGTGAGCTACGCGCTCCAGGCCATACGCGCCGGCGCCCGCGGCTACATTACCAAGAGCAGCGCTTCGGATCTCCTCATCGAAGCGGTGCGAAGCGTGTTCGCCAACAAGCTGACCCTGTGCGCGGAGATCTCGCACCTGCTGGCCGCGAGCCGGCTGGCGGAGGAGACGTCGCCGATCGACCAGCTGTCGCCTCGGGAATTCGAGATCCTGCGGATGATCCTCGACGCACGGCACACGGACGCGATCGCGGCCGATCTCAGCCTCTCGCCCAAGACCGTCGCGAACTATCACTACGCCATCAAATCGAAGCTCGGCGTCAGCTCGGACGTGGAACTCGTCTACTGCTGCATCCGGTGCGGGCTGATCGATCCCTTCGCGGTCGTCGGAGCGGACTAGAACGCGCGGGCGCGCGGCCCGCAGCGGTATGCGTCACACGTCCAGGTTCGCGACGCTCAGCGCGTTCTCCTGGATGAACTCGCGCCGGGGCTCGACCACGTCGCCCATCAGCTTCACGAACAGGTCGTCGGCATCGGTGACGTCCTTGACCTTGACCTGCAGCAGTGAGCGGACGTCGCGGTCGAGCGTGGTCTCCCAGAGCTGCTGGGCGGTCATCTCGCCGAGGCCCTTGTACCGCTGGAGCTGAAGGCCCTTGCGGCCGAAGGCCATCACGGCCTCGAAGAGCGCTACGGGCCCGTGCAGAACCGTCTCGTCGGACTTCCGCATCAGCGTGGCCGGCTCGCCGTAGATCTCCCGGAAGGCATCGGCCCGCTCGGAGAGGCGCCGGGCCTCCTGCGAGGTGATCAGGCCGGCGTCGAGGGTCGAGACCTGGCGAACGCCCCGGAGCGTCCGGCTGAGGCGATAGCCGCCCTCGAACGACTCGCCCTGCCAGCCCCGCTCGATCTCGTCGGCGATCGCGTCGAGCCGGCGGGCGGTCATGTCGGCCAGGACCTCGGCCTCACCCGCCCGCGACGCCGCCTCGGCATCGAAGGCGCCGGCCAGCACCGCCTGCTCGACCACGGAGCGGTCGTAGCGCGTGTGCAGGCCCTGCAGGATGCTCCGGAACGTCCGGGCCTCCTCGACGAGGCTCTTGAGCTGCGCCCCGGCGAATTCCGCGCCGGTGGAGAGTCGCAGGATTGCGCCGTCGGTGCCCTGGTCGATCAGGTAATCCTCGAGGGCGCGCTCGTCCTTCAGGTAGATCGCCCGGCGCCCGCGCTCGGCTTTGTAGAGCGGCGGCTGCGCGATGTAGAGGTGGCCGCGCTCGATCAGCTCCGGCATCTGCCGGAAGAAGAAGGTGAGCAGCAGAGTGCGGATGTGCGAGCCGTCCACGTCCGCGTCGGTCATGATGATGATGCGGTGGTAGCGCAACTTCTCCGGGTTGAAGCCCTCCCGGTCCGTGGAGGAGCGCCCGATCCCGGCGCCCAGCGCCGTGATCAGGGTGCCGATCTCCGCGGAGGACAGCATCCGGTCCGCGCGCACGCGCTCGACGTTGAGGATCTTGCCGCGCAGGGGCAGCACGGCCTGGAAGGTCCGGTCGCGGCCCTGCTTGGCCGAGCCGCCGGCGGAATCGCCCTCCACCAGCAGGATCTCGCACTTGGTCGGGTCGCGCTCCTGGCAGTCGGCGAGCTTGCCGGGCAGCGAGGCGATGTCGAGCGCGCCCTTGCGGGTCACGGTCTCGCGCGCCTTGCGGGCGGCCTCGCGGGCGGAGGCCGCCAGCACCACCTTGCCCATCACCGACCGCGCCTGGCTCGGATTCTCCTCGAGCCACGTGGACAGGCCCTCGTTGAGCACGTTCTCCACGGCCGGGCGCACCTCGGACGAGACGAGCTTGTCCTTGGTCTGCGACGAGAATTTGGGGTCCGGCACCTGCACCGAGATGACCGCGGTGAGCCCCTCGCGGCAATCCTCGCCGGTGAGCGAGACCTTCTCCTTCTTGGCGATGCCCGACGACTCGGCGTAGCCGGTGACCTGCCGGGTCAGGGCCGCCCGGAAGCCGGCCATGTGCGTGCCGCCGTCGCGCTGCGGGATGTTGTTGGTGAAGGGCAGGACCGTCTCGTTGAACGAGTCGTTCCACCAGAACGCGACCTCGACGCGAATTCCATCGCGCTCGGAGCTGACGACGACGGGACTCGTCATCCCGTCGATCGGCTTGCGGGAGCGGTCGAGATACCGGACGAAGGCCTCGATGCCGCCCTCGTAGTACAGCTCCTCGCGCTTCTTCTCGGCGTGGCGGGCATCGGTCAGGACGATGCGGACGCCGGAATTGAGGAAGGCGAGCTCGCGCAGGCGCTTCTCCAGCGTGCCGTAGTCGAACTCGATCATCGTGAAGGTGTCGGTCGACGGCAGGAAGGTGACTTCCGTGCCGCGCCTTCCGTTCCCGGGCCCGATGATCTCCAGGGGTGCCACGGCGTCGCCGTGGCGGAACTCCATCGCGTGCTCCTTGTCGTTGCGCCAGATGCGCAGGCGCAGCCACGACGACAGGGCGTTCACCACCGAGACGCCCACGCCGTGCAGGCCGCCGGAGACCTTGTAGGAGTTCTGGTCGAACTTACCGCCGGCATGCAGCTGGGTCATGATGACCTCGGCCGCCGAGACGCCCTCCTCCTTGTGGATGTCCACCGGGATGCCGCGCCCATTGTCGGAGACCGTGCAGGAACCGTCGGCGTTGAGCGTCACGGTGACGAGGTCGGCGTGGCCGGCCAGGGCCTCGTCGATGGCGTTGTCCACGACCTCGTACACCATGTGGTGGAGGCCGGAGCCGTCGTCGGTGTCGCCGATATACATGCCGGGCCGCTTGCGGACGGCGTCGAGGCCCTTCAGCACGCGGATGGATTCCGCGCCGTAATCGGCGGGCTCGGTCTGGGGGGTGTCGGCCATGAACTTCCTCGGCAGGCGGGCCTGATCGCGTCGGTGGCAGATGCGCCCTCGGGCGCCCGCGCCTGAACTCTCGCTTGGTCCGCCTGATATAGGGGTTCCGCGTTGAGATTGCACGATTTTACGGGTCCGCGGCGGGCCCGTCCCGTCGCTTTTGTGACGCCCGTCGCTTAACGCTGCGTTAGCCCTCGATGCCGCCCGCGCTCGCCGCATCCAGGCGGTCGATCGCCCCGGGTGCGAGCGTCAGCCGGACGGCGCCGAGCAGCTCGTCGAGCTGCGCCACGGAGGTCGCGCTCGCGATGGGCGCGGTGATGCCGGGGCGGGCGATGATCCAGGCGAGCGCGACCTGGGCCGGACTCGCGCCGTGGGCCTGCGCGACCGAATCGAGGACGTCGAGCAGCGCGAGGCCGCGGGGGTTCAGGTACTTGGCGACCCGGTTCTCCCGCGGGCGTCCCGCCGCGTCGTCGGCACTTCGGTACTTGCCGGTCAGGAAGCCGGCCGCCAGGGAGAAGTAGCCGATCACGCCGATCTGCTCGGCCCGGCAGAGCGGCTCAAGCTCGGCCTCGTAGCCGCGCTGGGCGAGGCTGTAATCGGGCTGCAAGCACTCGTAGCGCGGCAGGTCCGCGGAGGCCGAGACCGCCAGCGCCTCCGCGAGCCGGGCCGCGGTGTAGTTCGAGGCGCCGATCGCCCGGACCTTGCCGGCCGCGATCAGGCGCTCGTGCGCCCTCAGGGTCTCCTCGAGGGGCACCGCCGCGTCGTCGAGATGCGACTGGTACAGGTCGATCCGGTCGACCCCGAGGCGCCGCAGCGAGGCCTCGCAGGCCCGCTCGATATGGGCTGCCGAGAGGCCCTGGCCGGCCTCGCCCAGGTCCATGCCGACCTTGGTCGCCAGGACGATCCGGTCACGCGCGCCCGGTCGGGCCGCGAGCCACTTGCCGATCACCGTCTCGGATTCCCCGCCGACGTGGCCCGGGGCCCAGCGCGAGTAGACGTCGGCGGTGTCGATGAAGTCGAAGCCGCTCTCCACGAACCGGTCGAGGATCGCGAAGGACGCGGCCTCGTCGGCCGTCCAGCCGAAGACGTTGCCGCCGAGGCAGAACGGCGCGACCGTCAGGTCGGAGCGGCCGATGCGGCGCCTGTCCATGCGCGTCAATCCTGCAGGAAGGGGTTGGACACGCGCTCCGCGCCGAGAGTGCTGGTCGGTCCGTGGCCGGGGATGAAGGCGACGTCGTCGCCCAGCGGCAGGACCTTGTCCTTGATGGCGCGGATGAGCTGCTCGTGGTTGCCGCCGGGCAGGTCGGTGCGGCCGACCGAGCCCTTGAACACCACGTCGCCGACGAGGGCGAAGCGCGCGTCCCGGCTCACGAACACGACGCTGCCGGGCGAGTGGCCGGGGCAGTGGAGGATGTCGAAGCCGAGCCCGCCGACCGTCACGGCGTCGCCCTCGTCGAGCCACCGGTCAGGCGTGACGGGCCGGGCGGCGCCGAGGCCGTAATTGGCCGCCGTCTCGGGCAGGGAATCGAGCAGGAACTTGTCGGCCTGATGCGGGCCCTCGATCGGCACGCCGAGGCGCTCGCGCAGCTCGTCGGCGCCGGCGGCGTGGTCGACGTGCCCGTGGGTCAGCAGGATCTTCTCGACGGTGACGCCCTGCTCGCGGATCGCCGCCTCGATACGGTCGAGGTCGCCGCCGGGATCGACGACGGCGCCGACCTTGGTGGCGTCATCCCAGATCAGGGTGCAATTCTGCTGGAAGGGCGTGACCGGGATGATCCCGGCGCGTGGCGTACCTGGCATGTCGTCCCGCGTGTTGGTGGCGCCGCTCCGGACGCCCTCCGCCCCAGTTTAGCGTAGAACGCCGGTGGGCGGCACCCTGCGCGGCACCCTGCGCGGCACGCTCAGGCCGCGTCGCCCCTGGGGCGGCGCAGGCTGTCGTGAAGCGCCAGCATCTCGGCCATGCCGAGCGACCGCGAGCTCCAGCGGGTCTCCGCGGCGTTGACCTGGGTGAACCGGTCGTGGGACCGCCCGCCATAGGCGCCGAACAGGGCTCTGCCCGCCTCGACGGCACCGTCGCCGGGCGCCGTCTCGTCCGGCCGGTCGATCCGGTAGGACGGCGTCGGGGAACGGCCGGTCACGCCGATCCGCACCCAGGCGTCGCCGTGATGCTTCTGGCACATCCGCATGGTGCTCAGGACCTGGCGCAGGTAGGCCTCGCCGTCGGCGAGATCCGGCAGGACGTCCGCGATCGTCGCGTCCGGGGGATGATGCTTCGTCCGGGCCATGTCCCACCTCGCTCCGGCCTGTCCTACCGTGTCGGCCGGCCGAGGGCGAGCCGGGCCCCGGTATTCCTCACGTCGGCCGCCGCTTCAGCAGCGCGTCGAGCCCGCCGACGCGGAACCAGTGGTAGCCGTATCCCTCCAGGAACAGGCAGTGGCGGCCGTCGTCCTTCACTTCGCTGCGGGCGCCGGTGAGCAGGTCGACGAGGATGTCGTGCTCGCGATACTCGGATCCCGACGCCATCGCGACCTCCACGGGCTCCGGCGCCAGGTTGTGGACGCACAGGATGGCATTGCCGCGCCACGCGTAGCGCAGCGCCAGGACCGACGGGCGCCCGGTCTCCATCGCAACGACGTCGCCCCAGCCGATCTCCGGCGCCTCTTTGCGCTGCCGGATCATGCTCTGCATCCAGTTGAGCAGCGAGCCCTCCTCGTGGCGCTGGTCGGCGACGTTCACGTGCGCGTAGCCGTAGGGGCCGTGGTCGATCAGGGGCAGGACGGTGCGCCGGGCCGTCGAGAAGCCGCCCTGGTGCTCGCTCGTCCACTGCATCGGCGTGCGGGCGCAGTCGCGCTCCGGCAGAGCCAGCTCGTCGCCCATGCCGATCTCGTCGCCGTAGCGCAGCACCGGCGTTCCGGGGAGGGTGAACATCAGCGAGTAGGCGAGGCGGATCCGGCGGGGATCGCCGGCCAGCATCGGCGCGAAGCGGCGGCGGATGCCGCGGTCGTAGAGCTGCATCCCCTTCTCGGGTCCGAAGGCGTCGAACACGCTCTGGCGCTGCTTGTCGGTGAGGCGTCCCAGATCGAGCTCGTCGTGGTTCCGCAGGAAGATGCCCCACTGGCAGGAGAGCGGGCGCGGCTTCGTCCGCTCGATCGCCTTGACGAGGGGCCGCGCATCGTGGGCCGCCAGGGCGTAGAAGGTCGCCTGATTGACCTGGAAGTTGAACATCATGTGCATGCGGTCGGCGTCGTCGCCGAAATAGTCGAGGTCCTGCTTCGGCAGGATGTTGGCCTCGGCCAGGATGATCGCGTCGCCCTGGCGCCACTGCAGGAACTCGCGCAGGTCGCGCAGCATCTCGAACTGCTCGCGGGGCTTGCCGCCGACATCGGCGCCCTTCTCGGCGATGACGAACGGCACCGCGTCCATGCGGAAGCCGGAGACGCCGAGCTGTATCCAGAAGCCCATGATCTTCAGGATCTCGGCCAGCACCTCCGGATTGGCGGTGTTGAGATCGGGCTGGAAGTTGAAGAAGCGGTGGAAGTACCAGGCCTTGGCCTTCGTGTCGTAGGTCCAGGTCGTCTCTTGCACGCCCGGGAAGACCATGCCCTCGTCAGCGCTCGCGGGGCGCTCCTTCGACCAGACGTACCAGTCGCGGTAGGGCGATTTGGGGTCGGACCGGGCCGACTGGAACCACGGGTGCTGGTCCGAGGTGTGGTTGACGACGAGGTCGATGAGGACACGCAGGCCCCGCTGCTTGGCGGCGTGCGTGAAGGCGACGAAGTCCCCGAGCGAGCCGTAATCCGGATCGACGCCGTAATAGTCGGCGATGTCGTAGCCGCCGTCCTTCTTGGGCGAGGGCTGGAACGGCATCAGCCAGACCGCGGTGGCGCCCAGGCCCTGGATGTAGTCCAGCCGGCGTTCAAGCCCGGCGAAGTCGCCGATGCCGTCGCCGTTGGCGTCCATGAACGTGCCGACGGACAAGCAGTAGATGATCGCGTTCTTATACCACAGGTCGTTGATCATGGGCCCCCCGGCATCGTCGCGCCTCACGAACGTGGGAGCCGGCCAAAGCGTTGCCGTGCGGCGTCTCCTTAAATCAGCCGCGTTGTGCACGCCCTGTTCAGGCGCGCTTCCGAAAGGTCCGCGCTCGCCCCGTCGCGTCCCCCGAATCCGGCCCGTATGAACGCCATCCTGATCAAGCTGTTCGCGACCGCCCTGACGCTCAGCCAGGTCACGACACGGCCGGACGCGGTCCGGACGCAGTTCGATCCCGCGACGGACGGCCCGGAGGTGGTGCGCCTGCTGCGCGACGGCTGCGCCCACATGCGCAAGGCCTTCGACATCGAGGACATCAATCTCGACGAGTTGATCACCACCGCGATGGAGGATCCGTCCACGGTCGCCGGTCCGGCCGCGCCGAAGATCCTGCACGGTCTCGACCTGACCGAGCTGAACACGAGCTACAAGCAGTTCTGCAAGGGCGAGAACCCCGCGAACTCGCCCTTCGACGCGAAGGCGGTGATCGAGTTCTACGACAACGCCACCAAGGATCTGCCCAGCGCCGAGGCCCTGCGCGACAAGGCCCTGCCGGGGATGACCCGGATCCTCGACGGCGCCGGCAAGCCCTTCGCCGAGGCGTCGGAGCCGAACGGCCGCCGCATCGTGGTGCCGATCACGGCGGTCCCGAACCTCGTCCAGAAGGCCTTCATCGCCGCCGAGGACAAGCGCTTCGAGACCCATCACGGCATCGACGAGCGCGGGGTGATCCGCGCCTTCATCGCCAACCTCGCCTCGCCGGGGCGGCCGGCGGGCGGCTCGACCATCACCCAGCAGGTGGTCAAGAACCTCTCGGTCGGCGACGACGTCACCTACGAGCGCAAGATCCGCGAGATGATCGTCGCGTCGCGGCTGGAGCGCATCCTGACGAAGCCGCAGATCCTGGGGCTCTACCTCAACGGCATCTATCTCGGCCGCGGCGCCTACGGTATCGAGATGGCCGCGCAGAGCTATTTCGGGAAGCCGGTGGGGCAGCTGACCCTGCCGGAAGCGGCGCTCCTCGCCGGCATGCCCAAGGGGCCGAACTTCTACAGCCCGGACAAGTACCCCGACCGCGCGCGGGAGCGGCGCGCCTACGTGCTCGCCCGCCTCAAGGAAGAGGGGACGATCACCGAGGCCGAGATGAGCGCGGCGATCAAGTCCGATCTCGGTCTGAAGCCGATCGAGACCGCGCGGCGCGATTCCGGCTTCTACGTCGTGGATTTCCTCAATCGCGAGGCCCGGACCTTCGCGGGCGTGGATTCGCTGACCTCCGGCTCGCTGACCGTCCGTTCGACGATCAACGCGGGACTGCAGCGCGCCGTCGAGGACGCCCTGCAGGACGGCCTCGCCAATTACGAGCGCGGCACCGGCCGTCAGGCCTTCACGGGGCCGGAACTCAACCTCGTCGACAGCGTCCGGCGGATCCAGGCGGCGACGCCGGCCCCGGAGGGCTCCGCCTCGGCCGCGCCCGCCGTCACCGGCGCGCGGCCGGAGGCCGCGAAATCCGACGCCAGGCCGGAGGCCGGGCCGGCCGCGAAGCCGCGCCGCGGCGAGAGGGTCGCGGCCGTGCCGCAGAAGAAGCCGGCGTGGCTGCTGGCGCTCGAGAGCGCCCGCCCGGTCCTCTACGACGTTCACTGGCCGATGGCGGTGGTGCTGGAGACCGGCCGCGGCGGCGTGAAGGTCGGCCTCGCCGATGGCCGCACCGCCTCCCTCGACCCCGGCATCGCCCGCGGCAAGCTGCAGCCCTACGACGTGATCCGCGTGAAGGTCAGCGCCGGCAAGGGCGGCCCGCGCGCGCAGCTCCGGGTCCGGCCGACCGTCCAGGGCGCGGCCCTGGTGCTGGAGAACCAGACCGGCCGGATCCTCGCGATGGCCGGCGGCTTCTCCTACCCGCTGAGCCAGCTCAACCGGGTCACCCAGACGGTGCGCCAGCCCGGCTCGACGCTGAAGCCGCTGACCTACCTCGCCGCGCTCAACGCCGGCCTGCAGCCGAACACCCTGGTGATGGATTCCGCCGTGACCCTGCCGCCGATCGGCGGGGCCGGCGATTCCTGGTCGCCGAAGAACTACGAGGGCGGCGGCTCGGGGCCGACGACCCTGCGGCGCGGCCTGGAATTCTCCAAGAACCTCGTCACCGCCCGGCTCCTCCAGGGCGGGATCGCCCCGAAGGCGCCGGCGAGCCTGAAGCGGGTCTGCGACATCGCCCTCGAGGCGCAGATCTACGCCGAGTGCGAGCCCTACTACCCCTTCGTCCTCGGCGCGCAGCCGGTGCGGATGCTCGACCTCGCGGGCTTCTACGCGGCGGTGGCCAACGAGGGCGCCCGCCCGGCGCCCTACGCGCTCGAATCGGTCGAGCGGGACGGCAAGCCGCTCTACACGCACGCCGCCAAGGAGCCGGTGCGGATCGCCTCGGCGGACCGCGTGGCCTTCTACCAGCTGAAGACCATGCTGCAGGGCGTGACGCAGCACGGCACGGCCGCGGCGCTCGCGAAGGTCTCGGCCTACGTGGCCGGCAAGACCGGCACCTCGGAGAACGAGAACGACGCGTGGTTCGCCGGACTGACCAATGAGATCAGCGTGGTTGTCTGGGTCGGCTACGACAACGCCGACGGCACCCGCAAGACGCTCGGCCGCGGCCAGACCGGCGGCCACGTCTCGGTGCCGATCGCCTCGGCGATCCTGCAGGCGGCCTGGGCGAACGGTGTCGCCAAGACGCCGCTGCGGGGCCCCTCCCCCGAGGCGCGCCCGTTCATCGCCGACCTGCCGATCGACCCGCGCAGCGGCGTGCGGATCGCCGGCGGCGGCTTCCTCGAGCATTTCCGCACCAGCGGCGACGGGCGCATGGCGGACACTCAGTACCGCCTCGTGCCGCGCGAGACGCTCTACGCCATGCGGCCCGACGCGCAGGACGGCGACCTCGCCGGCGACGACGGCGCGAGCGTCGCGGGCGACTACTACGGCAACATGACCGGCGAGCGGCCGCGATCCGACTTCCTCGACCCGTTCGGCGAGCGTCCCGCGCCGCGCAGCCGCCGCGCGCAGGGCGACGTGGATCTCTACGGTCAGGATCCCTACAAGCCCTGGCCGGGCCAGACGAATCGCTCGCCCTTCGGCGGGGACGACGACGCGCGCCGCCCGCGCCGCCGCGATCCCGACTACCTGTTCGGCGAAGACCCCGGTTACTGACAGCCCTCCCCGACAGACGAGAATCCCGTTGCGCCAGCAGCTTCCCGCGGCCCTGGCGGCCGCCCTCACGGCCGCGCTCCCGGCCCTCCCGGCACGCGCCCAGACGCCCGCCGCCAACACCGCCCCGGCGCCGGGGCCCGAGCGGATCAAGGAGGTGCCCTCGGTCACGGCCGTCGATCCGGCCGCGATCAAGCCCGGCCAGATCCTGTTCACCGACCATCGCGACAACCCATCGGCGCCGGAGAACGGCCTGATCCCGTACCTCGACTGGCTGAAGGCGCGGCCGGCCGAGGCGGCGGCGCTCGCCCCGTATCCCGGCTACAAGGAGCCGGACTACACGGTCACGGTGAACGGCGTGACCAAGCCGCGGCACGAGACCCTGAAGGTCTACGTCGCCGAGGGGCGCTTCGTCGTCTCACGGCCGCCCGAGGCGATCGACCTCCAGGCCTTCGCCAACCTCGCCTTCGTGCAGAAGATGGATCCGGCGATCAAGCACCGCACCCTGGCGGTCGCCGACGTGACGCCCAACAAGGACCCGGCCGCCGCCTTCGCCAAGCGTCCCGACCGTCCGTGGTGCGAGGGCGCCGGCGCCTGCATCGAGTCGCGCTACGACCTCGAGGGCAAGCTGCCGCTCGGCGTGAAGCTCGCCAACAAGCTCGAGGAAGGCTCGACCAAGAAGATCGCCGAGTTCGTCTCGTTCCAGAGCGAGCTGCGGGTGCTCGGGCCGGACCAGGGCGACCGTCTCAAGGCGCTGACCAAGATCGACACCGCGGTGACCGGCGGCCTCGAGCAGACGATCTTCTGGGTCAACCAGATCCTGCGCTTCGGCAAGTTCCTGGCCGTGTTCCAGCCGATGCCGAACGACCCGACCAAGACGGTGGTCACCACCTATATGGCGCTGGCGATCAAGGGCGACGTCCTCGACCGCAAGGCCGAGTACGCCCGCGTGCCGGTACTCAAGAATCTGCTGCCCGCGCAGGTGCTGATGGGCAATTCCAGCTTCAACACCGGCAACTCGATCAGCGCCGGCCTGCCGGTCTACGCCCGCAACCGGATCGCCACCTTCGCGGACGCACTCACCAAGCGGTGACGCGCCGCGCGCGCCTCACATCCCGCGGTTGCCGATCGTCGGCAGCGTCGGCTGGGTGTAGGCGCGGTTCACGTCGCGGCGGGTCTGGGTGCCGTTGGTGTTGCCCGAGGCCCGGTAGTTGTCGAGGTTGAAGGTCTCGGCGAGGCCGCTGCGGGAATCCGGGCCGTCGCTGGTGCTGCAGGCGCAGAGGCCGCCGAGCGTCAGCGCGGAGAGGGCGAGAAGGGTCAAGCGCATCGCGTATCCTGAAAGCGGGCCGTGGCCGGCCCGCGACCGGCCACGGCCGGAGCGGCCCTCACGGGACGTCTCGCGGCATGGTCAGCGCGGAGGCGCCTCCGTCAAGGTCGCGCGCAAGATGTAAATCCGTTCTGCCGCCTCCGATGCGCGCCGGCCACGGAAAATCCACCACAGACCCGGATTGCGGCGGATAGGGCCGGCCAATCGTGTTGAGTTCGGCCCCCTCCCCCTGGCGAATCCCGGTCGTTTCGGGCGACAACCCTCCGCGATGAGCAACGTCTTGCCCTTCCGTCCGCGCCCGACCGTCACCCGCCTCGCTCGCTGCGAAGTTGTGACCGTGGCCGGTGATCTCCTCGCCCTGCTGGAGCAGCTCGAGGATGTGAGCGCCCGCGCCGCCGCGATGGGGCGTCCGGCGATTGAGGTCGAGCGCACCGTCCAGCACCTCTTGGATGCCGTGAGCGCCGTGGAGCGCGCCCTCGACTGCATCGGCGAGGGCGAGCAATCGGCGCCGGGCTAGACCGCGTCCCTGCGCGCTCGGGCGCGCCGGGCTCCTGACCGCGGGGACGTCGAATCCCGCGCCGGCGGGTCGCCGCGGGGCATTCCTAAGCAGACTCTAAATCATCCGGAACCCTCCAGTACGCCTTGCGGTTGAGGGTCGGATGCTCGCGTCGGGCGTCGCTTCCGGAGGGTGCTATGAGGCTTCGCACGAGCAGCTTGCTGGCCGTCATGGCGGCCGGCGGTCTCCTCGCCGGGACGGCGATGCGCGCCCAGGCCGCGGAGGTCGGATTCCTCGAGATGCTGTTCGGCGCCCGGCCGGCCCCGCAGCAGGCCCAGCCGGCTTCTACCCCAGCCCCCGCCTTCGACGGCCGCGCCTTCGGCCGCCACGCGACCCCGCGGCTCGGGGCGGCGCGCCGCCGCTTCCAGACCCGCTACGCGGCGCTCCCGCTCAAGATCCGCGTCAAGGAGCGGGAGATCAGCGAGCGCCAGACCCCCATCGACATGAAGGGCGGCGCGACGGCGGCGCTGCTCAAGGACGAGACGCTGCGGCCGGGCGACATCGTGGTGCTGAATTCCGGCGCCCGGGTGTTCACCGGGAATCCCGACAAGCGCCACGCGATCCGGGATTTCGAGCCGGTCCAGAACTCGCGCTTCGTGAGCCGGGGCACGCGGAAGGTCCTGGCCGGGCTGTTCACGCCGGTCGGCGCCGTGCCCGCGCAGGAGGCGCGGCGGATGATGGCCCGTGCCCGGCAGCCGATGCCCGAGGTGGCGACGCCGATCCCAGCGCAGAAGACCGCCATGCGGGTGATCAACCCGTGGCAGGGCGGGCAGTGACCGGCGCGGCGCCGCTCAGAAGAAGCGTTCCTTGATGACGATCGTGTCGCCCGGCCGGACCGCGTAGGTCATCGGCACGATCCCGGAGATCAGCGAGCCGCCGGCGTCGCGGGTCAGGACGGCGTAATCGCGCGCTGCCCGGGGGCCGAAACCGGCCGCGATCGCCACCGCCGTCTCCACGGTCATGCCGTTGACGAACGGGTACTGACCGGAGGTGGTGACTTCGCCGAGGATGTAGAACGGTCGGTAGGCGTCCACCTCCACGGTGACGTGCGGCTCGCGCACGTATCCGGAGGCCAGCTTGGCCTCGATCGCCTTGGCCGCCTGCGCGGTCGTCTGACCGCCCACCTGCACGGTCCCGATCAGCGGCATGGCGATGCGCCCCGCGCCGTCGACCGCGTATATGTTGGACAGGTTGTCCTGGCCGAACACGATCACCCGCAGCTTGTCGCCCGCCGCCAGCGTGTACCGCGCGGCGATCGAGCCGGTGCCGGTGGCATCGAGCTGGTCGGTGCGGAAGCTCGGCCGCAGGCAGCCGCCGAGCGCCAGAGTCGAGCCGAGTGCGAGGAGCAGAGCGCGCCGGTTCATCACCATCGCCGTCATGGATGCAGTTGCGGGGTGATGTAGGCCGTTAAGGTTAATGAAACTTGATCACCGCGCGACGGAGGCGGTGCCGTCACCGGCCCGCGCGGCCCTTAACTCTTGAGCAACCTTAACATCCACTAATGGCCGCGGGACGGCAGTAATGCCCGCCCGGCCTGTCTCCGCGTTCAGAGCGTCCGCATGTCCACGATCCGTCAACGCTCGATCTACGCCGTGCCCGGATCCCAGCCGCGCGCCGAGGAAGGCCTCGGCCTCGCGCAGCTGCCGCGGATCCTGCGGCGCTCGATCGGCTGGGTCGTCGGGCCGACCCTGGTGGTCGCCCTGGGCGCGAGCGTCTTCGTCAACGTGGTCAGCCCCCGCTACACCGGCGAGGCGAAGGTGCTCCTCGAGAGCCGCGACCCGGCCTTCGCCCGCACCGCGCAGGAGCGCGGCGACCAGCTCGCGCCGATCGACGAGCAGGCGGTGGCGAGCCAGGTGCAGGTCGTGATGTCCCGCGATCTCGCCCGCGAGGCGATCCGCCGACTCAAGCTCGTCGGCAACGCCGAGTTCGATCCCGGCGCGGGCAGCATCGGCGCCGTGCAGCGCGTGCTGATGATGCTCGGCATCGGTCCCAATCCCCTGGACCGCCCCGCCGAGGACCGGGTCCTCGACGCCTACTTCGACCACCTCCTGGTCTTCCCTGCCGGCAAGTCGCGCATCCTGACGATCGAGTTCCGCGCGAAGGATCCGAAGCTCGCGGCCGAGGCCGCCAACACCATCGCCAAGCTCTACATCGGCTCGCTGGAGGCCGATAAGGTCGACACCGCCCGCTACGCCTCCACCTGGCTCGGCGGCAACATCGACGGGCTGCGCAAGCGCGTCGCCGAGGCGGAGGCCAAGGTCGAGGCGTTCCGCGCCAAGAACGGCCTCGTAGGCAGCACCGGCCTGGCCGGGCGGCCGCTCAACGCCCAGCAGCTCGGAGAGCTGTCGAGCCAGCTCTCCGCGGCGCGGAGCCTGAAGGCCGACCTCGACGGCAAGGTGAAGGCCATCAAGGACCTGATCAAGGACGGGCGCGCCTTCGAGATTCCCGACGTCGCCAACAACGAGGTCATCCGCCGGATCGTCGAGAACCGGATCTCCGTGCGCGCCCAGCTCGCCCTCGAGTCGCGGACCCTCCTGCCGGCTCACCCGCGCATCAAGGAGCTGCACGCCCAGCTCGAGGACCTCGACGCCCAGATCAAGGCCTCGGCCGAGCGCGTCGTGCGCACGATGGAGAACGACGCCAAGATCGCGGGCGCCCGGGTCGAGAGCCTCCAGGCCGCCGTCGACGGCCAGCAGGACGTCGTCGTCCGCGGCAACGCCAGCGAGATCCAGCTCCGCGCGCTGGAGCGCGAGGCCAAGGCGCAGCGCGAGCAGCTCGAATCCTATCTCGGCCGCTACCGCGAGGCGGCGGCGCGCGACGGCGAGGCCGCGACCCCAGCTGACGCCCGCATCGTGTCCCGCGCGGTGACGCCCGAGGTTCCGTCCTTCCCGAAGAAGCTGCCGATCGTCGCCTTCGCGACGCTGCTGACGCTGATGCTCTCGGTCGGCGGGGTCATCGCCAGCGCGCTGCTGGCCGAGTCCGGCCGCGCCGCCGGCGACCGCGACGGCGATCCGGCTGACGATCGGCGGCGCCGCGAGCCGGTGCTGGATCGACCGTCCTTCACCTTCCCGGAGGCGACGCCGGCCGCCCGCTGGTCCGAGGCGTCGGGCGCGGCTGCCGCCGCGTCGGCGGCGCCCGCCGCGGCCACGGCGCTCCGCTCCCCCGACACGTTCGATCTCGCGCCGCTCGTCGCGCGCATCGCGGCGGCGCCCCGCGCACCGGAGGCGCAGGCGGGTCGCCGCGTCCTGATCGTCGAGACCGAAGCCCGTCGCGGCGTCCCGACGCTGCCCGAGGCCCTGACCCGCGCCCTCGGTCGCGAGGGGAGCCTCGTCGCCGTCGACCTGAACCTGCCGAACGACGGCACGGCGCGGCTCGGCTTCGCCGACCTCATCGCCGGCGAGGCCGCGTTCCTCGACGTGATCCAGGCACGCCGGGACGGCGGCCAGCATCGGATCGAGGCGGGGCTGCTGGAGTCGACCGTCCTGTTCGACGAGCCCGATGCCCTGGCCCTGACCTTCGAGGCCATGGCCGAGGCCTACGACTGGGTGGTCTTCCGGCTCCACGCCGCGCCGGGGGCCGTCGACCTCCTCGAGCTCGTGGCCGGCTTCATGGACAGCGTCGTCATCGCGTCGAACGCCGATGCCGAGGATCCGGCGCTGGCCGACCTCTACGCCCTCGCCGAGAAGGCCGGCGCGGGGCAGATCCTGGTCGCGCAGGATCGCCCAGCCGCGTCCGATGTCGAGGAGGCGCGGGCGGAGCTGCGCCTCAACGCCGCCTAGGCCGCGCGCCGATCAGGACCGGCGCAAGGTGCGGAGCCGCTTGAGGGCGGCGTAGAGGCGCGGGTCGCGCTTGATCCGCCGTTTCGTCCGCGTCAGGCCCCGGCGCAGGGCGCCGTAGGCCCGGCCCCGCAGGGTGACCGGGATGATCGTCTCGACGAGGCTGATCGTCTCGTCGCAGATGCTGGCCTTGTAGCGCGCCTCGCCGACGCCGAGATCGAAGCCCTGCCGGCCGCGGGCGGTCTGGTCGCGCACGAGATGCTGCAGGAGAAGGTCGCCGGGACTGTAACGGGCGACCTCGGGGTCGCCGTCGAACGCCGTCATCATGCCGCTGAACCGTCGGTCGCTGACGGCACCGCCGAAGGTGGCGAGAACGCGGCCGCTCTCGGCGAGACACAGGGCGTACAGCTCCACGGCGGGCTCTGCGCCGGTCGACGCGGCCGTCAGGAAGGACCGGATCGCGGGATCGGCGTAAGGGTCGGCCACGCCCATGCCGGCGAAGCGGGCCGATTTCTGCGCGAAGAACGCCGCCAGCAGGCGCGCCGCCTCGTCGGCGGACTCGGCGCGGCGGTAGACGATCGCGCCGTGCGCCTCCACGAGGCGCTTCTCCTTGGAGCGCAGCTTCTTCCGGGCGTCCGCGCTGAAAACCCGGCGCACGGTCGCCTCCGGATCCGGCCCGAGCATGAGGCCGTAGCCGTCGCTGGCCTCCGCCTCGCCGGTCGCGGCGAGCGGGTTCGCTGCCCCGTCCCACATCCGGGGCTGGTGCTTGAGCGCGAAGGCGTCGATCCCCTCAGCGCGGCCGGCGCGGATCAGCGCGGCGACGATGCTGCCGGGCCCGATGGCCGCCGCGTCGCGGGTGGCGAAGAGCGGCATGTGATAGTTGGCGTGCGTGCCGCCGACCGTGCGCGCGAGGCGCAGCCCGTGCTCCCGGCTCAGGGTGAACGGGACGAGGATGCGCGGCCGTCCGTCGTCATCCCGCAGGACCGCGACGCGCGCGCGCTCGGCCAGTCCCGTCGCCCGCAGGTAGGCGCTGATCCAGTCGAACCGCTGATACGGCGTGCCGAGGCTCGCCGGATCGGCTTCCAGGCGCCGCCACAGCGCCTCCGCCGCGGTCAGATCGGGGATGACCTCCGCGACGAGCCCCCCGGCGCTGCGCGAATCGACCATGTCCGTTCCCGCTACGTGGACACCGACCGCCATGACCCGATCTCCCGGGGACCGCGCGCGATCCCGTGCCGCGCAAACCCTGACGGCAAGCGGCTGAACAGCCCGTCACTCCGATCGATGATGGCGCGATACCGGCGCCGGACGGTCCGTCAAAGAACAGTCGTGGCTAATGATAGCTTGCTTTCGCCGCGGCCACGCATGCTTTCGGCTTTGTTTACCCGGGCGAGCCAAGGCTGTGCCGAGCTGGGCCGCGGGCCCGAACGGTTCAGGGCCATGCTGTCGTCGCGTGCCAAGCATCGGGTCTTCGCGTCCGGGTTCCGCGCGATCCAGGCGCTCGGGGCGGACCGCTGGCTCAGCCCCGCGGCGCGCGGCCTCGGCGTGATCCTCACTTTCCACCACGTCAGCCCCGACCCGGTCCCGGCCTTCGCGCCGAACCGCCTGCTCGGCATCACCCCCGAGTTCCTCGATCTGACCCTGCGCGAGCTCGATGCCCGCGGCTTCGAGATCATCGGTCTCGATTCGGTGCCGGAGCGGCTGGCCGAACCGGATTACGGGCCGCCCTTCGCGGTCCTGACCTTCGACGACGGCTACCGCGACAACGTCGAGCACGCCCGTCCCGTGCTGGCCCGCCACGGCGCGCCGTGGACCCTGTTCGTCACCAGCGGCTTCGCCGACCAGGCCGGGCGGCTCTGGTGGATCGAGCTGGAGCAGGCGATCGCGCGCCTGGACCGGGTGCGCATCGACGTCGGCGCGCGGAGTCTCGACCTTCCGGCGCGAAGCCCGCAGGAGAAGGCGCTGGCCTTCGAAGCCCTGTACCGCGACCTGCGGCGCGGGGACGAGGCGGACCTCCTCGACCGGATCGCGGCCCTCTGCCGGCAGGCCGGCTTCCCACCCGGACGCCTCGCCGCCGATCTGTGCCTGTCCTGGGCGGAACTGCGCGACCTCGCCGCCGACCCGTCCGTCACCGTCGGCGCCCACACGGTCAGCCATCCGATGCTCGCCAAGCACGCTCCCGCGATCGCGGCGCGCGAGATCGCCGAGGGGCGCGCGCGGATCGAGACGGAACTCGGGCGGCCGGTGCGGCACCTCTCCTACCCGGTCGGGGATCCGACCTCCGCCGGCCCGCGGGAATTCGCCCTGGCGCGGGAGATGGGCTTCGCGACGGCCGTGACCACGCGGCCCGGCCACCTCTTCGCCGAGCACGCCGCGCACCTCCAGGCCCTGCCCCGGGTGTCGGTGAACGGTTGCCACCAGACGCGCGCGGCGCTCGCCGGACTGCTCTCCGGCGTCCCGTTCCTGGCGTGGAATCGCGGGCGACGGCTCAACGTCGCCTGAGGCGACGACCCGCCCGCGGGCGGCGTCAGCGGAACAGCGCGTCGAACAGGTTCTGCGGCTGCTGCTGCGGCGGCGGGGCCGGCGCCGGCCCCTCGTTCGACGGGAAGAACTTGCGCGAGGGCTTCTGGCGGGGCTGCACCGGCACGCCGCGCGGCGCCTCCACGTCCACCTGCCCGTTGGCATTGAGCTGCTGGGCGGTCTTGGTCGCGTCCTTGCCGGGGCGCTTCGCCTTCTCGGGCTTGGCCGCCACGGCCGGGACGTCCTCCTGCTCCTTGGCCTCGGCGATCACGTCGCTGCCGCCCTTACAGTCGACCAGCCACACGTCGTAGATCGGGTGCTCGATCGCGTGCAGGCCGGGGCTCGACGCGAACATCCACCCGGTGAAGATCCGGCGGTACTTGTTGTCGAGGGTGACCTCGTCGACCTCGAGGAACGCCGTGGTCTTGGCGCTCTCGGTCGGCGGGCGCGTGTAGCAGACCCGCGGGGTGAGCTGCAGGGCGCCGAACTGCACGGTCTCGTCGACCGCCACCTCGAAATTGACGATCCGGCCGGTGATCTTGTCGAGGCCGGAGAACACCGCGGTCGGGTTCTTGATCTTGTCGGCGGCGGCGGGGCCGGCGCAGACGAGGAGCGCGAGGCCGGGGGCGAGCGCGCGGCGTGCGAGGGCGATGATGCGGCTCAAGGCTCGGACCCCTGGACGAGGGTGACCGGCCGCGCCAACGGGTGCGCGGCGGGCGATCGGGATTGACCCGTCATGAACACCGGAACGGTGGCGGCAAAAGGGCGCCGGCTCCGCGACGGGTCGCGGCTCTACTCGCCCGGCGTCCAGGACACGTAGTCGCCGGTCGCGGCCGGCCGCTGGCCCCAGGAGAGCTGCGAGCCCGCCGGCCTATACGCGTTCGCGGTGCCGGTCTGGTTCTCGATATGGGGCTTCTGCCACGCCTTCGGCTGGTAGGTCTCCTCGCTCGGCGCGACGTCGACGTTGTGGCAGAGCCAGCCGCGCCAGCCGGGGGGCACCTTCGAGGCGTCGGCGTAGCCGTTGTAGACGACCCAGCGGCGCTCCGAGCCCACCGAGCGGTCGATCAGCGCGCCCTCCGCCTTGTAGTACTTGTTCCCGAACTCGTCCTCGCCGACGAAGATGCCGGTGCGCGCGGTCTGGAGCGCGACGGAGACGGTCTGGCCGTTCCACCACGTGAAGATGCGCAGCAAAGTGTCCTTCAGCGCCATCGCCGGTCCCGGAATCGTGGCGCGCCGCGAGGGCGCTCGTCGGCGCCGTTATGGTGACCGCGCGCGTGTGAGTCCAGCCGCATGACGGAAGTGTCGCCCCGGGGCAACGCTCGGCCCGCGCTTTCGGCCTCCGGTTCCGGCCATCCGCCGGCTCCGCTCCCTAGGGTTGTGAATCTAAAATTTTCCCGATCCGATTCCCGAAAGCCGGAAGGACACTTATCCCGGCCCGGGACGATATCCACAGGCTTTTGCGAGCCGGCACAACATCTAGCGGGGAACAAGGCCGTCGAACACCACTTGTTGACGTGAGAGTGAAGGCGGCGGTAATCTCCCTGCATCGGTCGCGCCCCGCGGAAGTGGTGCGTTGGGCAGGGGCGGCCGTTCCTAATTTTCGTTCGCGGGACCGAGGCACGTCTCTCAGCCGGGCGTGGTCGGCCGCGAATCCCACTATCGGGCTAGACCCCGCGTCGCGCGGGGCCGGGACCCTCGTGTCCCGACGGGAGAGGTGTGTTTCATGCGGTTCGAGCGTCGCTACACCACGGCCGGACAATCGCCCTACGCCGGGATCCCCTTCCGCAAGGCCCTGAGCGAGATCCGCAACCCGGACGGCTCGGTCGTGTTCCGCCTCGACGGCATCGACGTGCCGGAGAGCTGGAGCCAGGTCGCGAGCGACGTTCTCGCGCAGAAATACTTCCGCAAGGCGGGCGTTCCGGCGCGGCTGCGCAAGGTCGAGGAGAACGCGGTCCCCTCCTTCCTCTGGCGCTCGGTGCCGGACGACGCGGCCCTGGCCGAGATCCCCGAGGACGAGCGCTTCGTCTCCGAAGCCTCCGCCACGCAGGTCTTCGACCGGCTCGCCGGCTGCTGGACCTACTGGGGCTGGAAGGGCGGCTACTTCTCGTCGGAGGAGGATGCCTCGGCCTTCATGGACGAGCTGCGCTTCATGCTGGCCCGCCAGATGGTGGCGCCGAACTCGCCGCAATGGTTCAACACCGGCCTGCACTGGGCCTACGGCATCGATGGCCCGAGCCAGGGCCACTACTATTGCGACCCGCAGACCGGCGTGCTGACCAAGTCGGCCTCGGCCTACGAGCACCCGCAGCCGCACGCCTGCTTCATCCAGTCGGTCCAGGACGACCTCGTCAACGATGGCGGCATCATGGACCTGTGGGTGCGCGAGGCGCGCCTGTTCAAGTACGGCTCCGGCACCGGCTCGAACTTCTCGATGCTGCGCTCGGAGAACGAGAAGCTCGGCGGCGGCGGCAAGTCCTCGGGCCTGATGAGCTTCCTGAAGATCGGCGACCGGGCGGCCGGCGCGATCAAGTCGGGCGGCACCACGCGGCGCGCCGCCAAGATGGTGATCGTCGACATCGACCATCCGGATATCGAGGCCTTCATCGACTGGAAGGTGAAGGAGGAGCAGAAGGTCGCCGCCCTGGTGACGGGCTCGAAGGTCGTCTCCAAGCACCTGACCCTGGTGATGAAGGCCTGCACGCAGTGCGAGGCCGAGGGCGATGCCTGCTTCGATCCGGAGCGCAACCCGGCGCTCAAGCGCGAGATCAAGGCCGCCCGCCGCGCCTCCGTGCCGGATTCCTACATCAAGCGCGTGGTGCAGTTCGCCCGCCAGGGCTTCACCAAGATCGAGTTCCCCGTCTACGATACCGACTGGGATTCGGAGGCCTACCTCACGGTCGCCGGCCAGAACTCCAACAACTCGGTCTCGCTGACCGACAACTTCCTGCGCGCCGTCGAGGCGGATGCCGACTGGCAGCTGACCGCCCGCACCACCGGCAAGGTCACAAAGACTCTGAAGGCCCGCGACCTGTGGGAGCGGATCGGCGAGGCCGCCTGGGCCTCTGCGGACCCGGGCCTGCACTTCAACACCACGATGAACGACTGGCACACCTGCCCGGCGGGCGGGCGGATCCGGGCCTCGAACCCGTGCTCCGAGTACATGTTCCTCGACGACACCGCCTGCAATCTCGCCTCGGCGAACCTGCTGACGATGTATGACCGGGACACCAAGCGCTTCGACGTGGAGGCCTTCGAGCACCTCAACCGCCTCTGGACGGTGGTGCTCGAGATCTCCGTGATGATGGCGCAGTTCCCGTCCAAGGAGATCGCGGAACTCTCCTACCGCTACCGGACGCTGGGTCTCGGCTACGCCAATATCGGCGGCCTGCTGATGACCATGGGCCTTCCTTACGATTCCGACGCGGGCCGGGCGCTCGCCGGCGCGCTCACGGCGATCATGACCGGCGTCGCCTACGCCACCTCGGCCGAGATGGCCGCGGAACTCGGCACCTTCCCGGCCTACGACGAAAATGCCGACGCGATGCTGCGGGTCATCCGCAATCATCGCCGGGCCGCCCACGGCGAGGCCGGTGGCTACGAGTTCCTCAACGTCGCGCCGGTCGCCCTCGACCACGCCAACATCCCGCAGGCGGATCTGGGCGACCACGCCCGCGCCGCCTGGGACCGGGCGCTGAAGCTCGGCGAGGAGCACGGCTACCGCAACGCCCAGGCCACCGTGATCGCGCCGACCGGCACGATCGGCCTCGTGATGGATTGCGACACGACCGGCATCGAGCCCGACTTCGCCCTGGTGAAGTTCAAGAAGCTCGCCGGCGGCGGCTACTTCAAGATCATCAACCAGGCCGCTCCGGACGCCCTGCGGGCGCTCGGTTACCGCGAATCCGAGATCGCCGAGATCGAGGCCTACGCGGTCGGCCACGGCTCGATGGGTCAGGCGCCGGGCATCAACCCGACGACGCTGCGCGCCAAGGGCTTCACGGACGAGAAGATCGCCGCGGTGGAGAAGGGCCTGAAGTCGGCCTTCGACATCAAGTTCGTGTTCAACCGCTGGACGCTCGGCGACGATTTCCTCACGCAGACCCTCCGGGTCCCCGCGGAGAAGCTGTCGGACCCGACCTTCGAGCTGCTGCCGTTCCTCGGCTTCACCAAGAAGGAGATCGAGGCCGCCAACACCCACATCTGCGGGGCTATGACCCTGGAGGGCGCGCCGGGCCTGAAGCTCGAGCACTACCCGGTCTTCGACTGCGCCAACCCGTGCGGCCGGATCGGCAAGCGCTACCTCTCGGTCGAGAGCCACATCCGCATGATGGCGGCAGCGCAGCCCTTCATCTCGGGGGCGATCTCCAAGACCATCAACATGCCGAACGACGCCACGGTCGAGGATTGCAAGGCGGCCTACCTGCTGTCCTGGCGCCTCGCCCTCAAGGCGAACGCCCTCTATCGCGACGGCTCGAAGCTGTCGCAGCCGCTCAACTCGGCGCTCATCTCGGATGACGAAGACGAGGCCGATGAGGGGATCGAGGCCCTGATCCAGGCGCCGGCCGCCGCCAAGGCCGCCGCCGCCGCGGAGAAGATCGTCGAGCGCGTGATCGAGCGCGTCGAGCGGATCCGCTCCCGCGAGAAGCTGCCGGCCCGCCGGAAGGGCTACACCCAGAAGGCGGTGGTGGGCGGCCACAAGGTCTACCTGCGCACCGGCGAGTACGACGACGGCCGCCTCGGCGAGATCTTCATCGACATGCACAAGGAGGGCGCGACCTTCCGGAGCCTGATGAACAACTTCGCCATCGCGATCTCGCTCGGCCTCCAGTACGGCGTGCCGCTCGAGGAATACGTGGAGGCTTTCACCTTCACGCGGTTCGAGCCGGCCGGCTTCGTGCAGGGCAACGACGCGATCAAGAACGCGACCTCGCTCCTCGACTACGTGTTCCGCGAGCTGGCGGTCTCGTATCTCGGCCGCGCCGACCTCGCCCATGTCAGCCCCGCCGAGATCGGCGGCACGGTGATCGGCGGCGGCGAGAGCGGCGACACGACCCGCGAGGGCCCGAAGCCCGCGCCGGCCTCCTCGGTCGTGTCCCGCGGCCTGCTGCGCGGCTCGGCTGACCGGCTCACCCTGATCCAGGGTGGCCCGGCCGGTGCCAGCCTCGGGGTCGGTGCGGCGAGCGCCGGCCAGTCGGCGCCTGCCGGCGGCACGGTCCACGCGCTCCGCGGCAGCACGGCGCTGAAGGCGGAGCCTGCGGTGGCCGGTCAGGCCGAGACGATCGCCGACACCCTCCCCTTCGCCAAGGCGGAGAGGAGCGTCGCAGACCGGCGGGCCGAGGCGAAGATGAAGGGCTATGTCGGCGAGGCTTGCCCGGAATGCGCGAACTTCACGCTGGTCCGCAACGGCACCTGCCTGAAGTGCGACACCTGCGGTTCGACGACAGGGTGCTCCTGATACGCCGACGGCTCGTACGATAAAGAAGGCCTAAGTTGCTTGCCGCTCTGAGTTGAACCTGCTGAGGTTTCAGCGAGATATATCTCAGAGCGGCATTCGACCGCCTGCGTCCGAGAGGGGCGCCGATTAGCGGACGGTATCCGCGCTCGCTGTACCGGTCAGTGATCCCCCGAACATGTCGAGCATGTTCGGGGGAAGCTGCGCTTAGACGGACCAATGGTCTCTGCGCTGCGCGTGCGACGAGATCGAGACCTGTTCGCGATGAGCCGGTCGCACCTGTGATGGTGCGGATCAGGCCTTCGCCCTAACCGAGAGCCGGAAGGGTGCACGACGACGCGGTCATCGCGGCTGCCAAGCGGCCAGAGGGCGCCTATGTATCGTGCGAGGCAACGCCAGCCATCGAACCGGGCTGGTCTCGACTGAAGGTAGCCGATCCGCGCGCCCGCTGAGACGACGTCGCCATGACCTCATCGACTTCGACCAGAGCGGTCGTGATCGGCGCCTCCGGCGGCATTGGCCGAGCCCTTGTCTCCGGACTGGCTGCGAGCGGAGCCTACGCTCCGATCTTCGCCCTCTCGCGCTCGCAGCCATCGTTCCCGCACGGCATCCGCAGCCACGCGATCGACCTTACCGACGAGGCGTCGGTCGCTGCGGCCGCGGCTGCGGTCGCGGAGGCCGGACCGGTCGGTTTGGTCATCGTCGCGACCGGCATCCTCCATCAGGACGGCGTCGCGCCCGAGAAGGCGCTGAAGGCGCTCGATCCCGGCGCGATGGCCGCCGTGTTCTCCATCAACGCGATCGGCCCCGCCCTCGTCGCCAAGCATTTCGTCCCGCTGCTGGCACGAGAGGGACGTTGCGTGTTCGCAGCGTTGTCGGCACGGGTCGGATCGATCGAGGATAATCGCTCGGGCGGATGGTACGCTTACCGCGCCTCGAAGGCGGCTCTGAACCAGATCCTGCGGACCCTATCGATCGAAGTGGCCCGCAGCCGCCCGGACGCGATCGTCGTCGGCCTCCATCCGGGCACGGTCGCTTCCAACCTGTCGCGGCCCTTCCGCCCAGATCCGGGCGCCCCCGGCGTCTTTCGACCCGACGAGAGCGCAGCTCATCTTCTGCGCGTGCTCGGCGAGCTCGACGTGGCGGACACCGGAAGCGTCTTCGCCTGGGACGGCGCGCGCGTCCCGGCCTAGGGCTCGGAACCGGTCAGCGCGAGGCGGCGGTCCCGCCAGGCAGATCGCATTGCCCCGGACGGATCAGTCCACGTCGTCCTGGACGTAAGACGCCAGGCCGTTGCCGAAGGACCACTCGTCTCGCGCGTTCGGCGACAGGACGATGAGCACGTCTTCCGGACGAAGACCGGGATCGGCGACGAGGTTGTCGGTGATCGCTCTGTAGAGAGCCTTCTTCTTCGCCGTGTCCCGCCAATTGCCCGCGACGATGTTGATGATCACCACGTCGTCGGTGCGTTGAAGCCCGAGATAGTCGGAATCGTAGATCAGCTCGTCCGGCGCGTGCTGATGGATGAGGTGAAAGCGGTCGTCTGCGGGCACGCCGTAGGCGTTGCGCAGGCCGCGATGGATGCCGTCCGAGATGGCTCTGATATGGGCCGGTGACTTGCCCTTGAGGAGCGAGATGCGAACGAGGGGCATGGCTTGCGGTCTCCTGCGACGTCGAGCGGCTGGCCGCCTTGACGCTCGCCGTTTACGCCCCCAGGATCGTCCGGAAAATTTGAAACACCTGAATAAAGACTTTCCGGAAATTGAAGCATGGCGACGCGCACCAACCTCGACATGGACGTGCTCCGCACCTTCGTGACCGGGTTCGAGCTCGGCAGTTTCGCCCGCGCGGCCGAGCGACTGGGGCGGTCGCAATCGGCCGTCAGCACGCAGCTCCGGAAGCTGGAGGAACAGGTCGGTCAGCCGCTCGTGCAGAAGGCGGGACGCGGTCTCGCGCTGACCGCCGCCGGTGAGAGCATGCTCGGCTACGCGAAGCGGCTCTTGGAACTCAACGACGAGGCGGTCGACCGGCTGCGCGGACCCGAGCTCGAGGGCTGGGCGCGGCTGGGCCTCGCGCAGGATTTCGCCGAGGGCTGGCTGCCGGCGGTGCTCAAGCGGTTCTCGCGGGCCTATCCGCGTGTGCGTATCGAGGTTCAGGTCGGGCTCGGCGCGCAGCTCGTCGAGAAGACCCTGAGGGGCGAGCTCGACGTCGCGCTGGTCTGGGGGGACGGCAGCGGTGCCCCTCACGCGCACCGGGTCGCCGAAGTGCCGATCCACTGGATCGGCCCCCCGGACTGGCCGGGTCTCGCGGACCCGGTCCGGGAACCCGTCCCGTTCGCGGCCTTCACGCCGCCGTGCACGTTCCGGTCCGCGGCCGTGTCTGCCTTGGACGGTCGCGGCTTGCCCTGGCGGCTAGTCTTCACCAGCCCCAGCCTCTCGGGACTCTGGGCCGCCGCCGAAGGTGGCTTGGGTGTCACCGCGCGCACCGCCGTCGGCCTGCCGAAAACGCTGAGCGTTCTCGATCCGGCCGCGACCGGCCTGCCGCCTCTTCCGAGCGCGTCACTGACACTCCACCAGGCCGAAGCCGAATTGGCGCCGGCCGTCGCGCGGCTCACCGATATTCTTCTCGAGACCATAAGGGAGCACGTCGCGTAAGGGCGCGATGGCCAGTGACGGGCTCTCGGCGCGCCGCAGACACCCCGGTCATCGAACATCAGTCCTCTCGGTCTCTGCCCGCGTACGAACGGTGATCGATCGCCCCGGCCAGGACTTCTCGAGGAGAGACCGCGAGAGGCACCCGACCGCTGTTCGGACCTTGCCCTGTCCGCGTCGCGAGGCTCGATCACGGGGCGGCGGAGCCGAGGGTGACGTGGCTCGCGCCAGCGGAGATGAGGCCCCATCATTCGGTTTTGTCGAACACAGGGTGGCGAACTTTCAAATTATCCGAACACTCTAGGTCACGTAAGTCTTCGTCCGTTGGCCGCCGCGGCGGTCGCGAAGCCACGGACCGACGACCATGCCCTTCATCAATGTCAAAGTCGCGGGTACGCCCCTCGCACCCGAGCAGATCACGGCGATCCAGGCGGGCATCACCCGGTTGATGGCCACTGTCCTGCACAAGGTCGCGCCTCTGGTCGGCGTACTGGTCGAGGCGGTGCCTGCCGCGGGATGGAGCGTCGGTGCCGAGCCGATCGCCCGCGCCGCGCAAGTGGACGCCATCATCAGCGCGGACACGAACACGCCCGATGAGAAATCGCGCTTCATTTCTGAAGTAAACCGGCTCCTGAAGACCGTCCTCGGGGCCGAACTGGCGGAGGTGTCCTACATCGTCATCCACGAGGTGCCGAAGGACAGCTGGGGTTACGACGGCCTGACCCAGGCGGAGCGCGGGCGCCGCCGCGCATAGCTCGCAGCGTTCCGCAGGTGGGGGCGCCGGATCATGTGTCGGCCGACCGGCGCCGCCGGCCTGTCACGAACGCGCCCGGCGCTTAATCCGACTGCCGGCACCAACGACGTGAAATTGTGGTGCCTGCAGCTTTTACGACATGTGGAACGGACAATCTGTATTAATCGTCTGGGATCGCCCAAAATCTCAGCTTGACGGCTCGACCCGTCTCGGGAGATCTCCCTCCCAGAGTGCCACGGTGAAGGGCACACCGCGCACGCGGAATCTTGGAGAGGAAACGATGGTCTTCGCAGGTCGCGCTGCAGCCGCGGTGCTGTTATTGACGATGGTGTCGGCCCCCGCGCGGGCCGCGGACCCGATCAAGATCGGGCTGAGCGGGCCCTATACGGGCGGCTCGTCTTCGATGGGTGTCTCGATGCGGGACGGCGCCAAGCTCGCCGCCGCCGAGATCAACAAGGCCGGCGGCGTTCTCGGCCGGCCGATCCAGCTGATCGAGCGCGACGACGAGGCCAAGAACGAGGTCGGCGCGCAGGTCGCGCAGGAACTGATCAACAAGGAGAAAGTCGTCGCGAGCGTCGGCTTCATCAATACCGGCGTGGCTCTGGCCGCCCAGCGCTTCTACCAAGAGGCCGAGATCCCGGTCTTCAACAACGTCGCGACCGGGACGATCATCACCAACCAGTTCAAGGAGCCGGACTACGACGCCAACTACGTCTTCCGGAACTCCGCCTACGACGTGCTTCAGGCCGGCCTGATGGTCGACGAGGCCCTCGCCCAGGGTCACAAGAAGATCGCGGTCCTGGCGGACTCGACCAATTACGGGCAGCTCGGGCGCGAGGACATCGAGAAGTATCTCGCGACCAAGAACGTGAAGCCCGTCGCGGTCGAGAAGTTCAACATCAAGGACGTCGACATGACGGCCCAGCTGCTAAAGGCGCAGCAGGCCGGCGCCGAGGTGATCCTGGCCTACGGCATCGGGCCGGAACTGGCCCAGATCGCCAACGGCATGGCCAAGCTCGGCTGGAAGGTCCCGATGATCACGAGCTGGCCGTCCTCGATGCAGAGCTTCATCGACATCGCCGGCACGAACGGCAACGGCGTGATCATGCCCCAGACCTTCATCGAGGATCAGACCCTGCCGAAGCGCAAGGCGTTCCTTGAGAACTACTACAAGACCTACGGTGTCACGAAGATCCCGACCCCCGTGGCCGGCGCCCAGGGCTACGACTCGATCTACCTCCTCGCCGCGGCGATCAAGCAGGCCGGCGGCACCGACGGCGCCAAGATCCGCGCCGCCCTGGAGAACCTGAACGAGAAGGTCGAGGGCGTGGTCACGACCTACGACAAGCCCTTCACGGCGAAGGACCACAACGCCATCTCGCGCAACATGGTCGTGTTCGGGAAGGTGCAGGACGGCAAGATCGTCTACGCCAAGGACGAGGACGCCAAGAACGCCGGCGTGGTTCGTCTGAAGGAGAAGTCCTCGAACTGAGGATCCGGACGCTGCGCCCGCGACGGGCGCGGCGTCTCCCTCGGGGCCGGCGGCGTCACAGCCCGCTGGCGCTCAGCACAGCGGTCCCGCGGCGCCCGCCGCGCGACCGGACGTCCCTCCGGCGACAGCGATCCCATGGAAATCCTGCTCCAGCTCATCGCGTCCGGCGTCGCGGTCGGCATGATCTACGCCGCCATCGCGTTCGGCTATCAGCTGACCTTCGCGACCTCGAAGACCCTCAATTTCGGCCAGGGCGAGGCGCTGGCCCTCGGGGCCCTGTTCGGCCTGACCCTGGTGCCGTTCGTCGGCTACTGGCTGATGATCCCGCTGGTCCTGGTCTTCGGCTTCGCCCTCGGAGCCGTGGTCGAGCGCCTCGGCGTGCGCCCGGCCGTGAAGATCAAGTCCGAGTACGGGTGGATCATGGCCACCATCGCGCTCGGCATCATCTTCAAGAACGTCGCCGAGAACGTCTGGGGACGTGACGACCTGAAATTCCCCTCCCCGCTGCCCGAGACGGCGCTCCAGGTCGGCGGCGTGCGCGTCCTGCCGATGGAACTGCTGATCGTCGCGGGTGCGCTGCTGATGATGCTGGCGGTGGAGATCTTCAATCGCAAGTCGATCTGGGGGAAGGCGGTCGTCGCCACCTCCAACGACATCGACGCCGCCGGGCTGATGGGCATCAACACCCAGAAGGTCATCACCCTCTCCTACTCGATCAGCGCCATGACGGCGGCCTTCGCGGGCGTGCTGGTGGCGCCCGTCACCCTGACCGGGGCGACGATGGGCTCCGTGCTGGCGCTCAAGGCCTTCGCGGTGGCGATCATCGGCGGCCTCGAATCCGGCCTCGGCGTCATCGTCGGCGGCCTGATCCTCGGCGTCGCAGAGACGCTGACCGGCTTCTACATCTCGACCGGCTACAAGGATGTGCCGGGCCTGATCCTGCTCCTCGTCGTCCTCTCCATCCGCCCGGTCGGCCTGTTCGGCAAGGCCGTCATCAAGAAGGTCTGAGCGTGACCTCCCGCGCAATTCTCACGGCAGCCTGAGCCATGGCGCAGACCCTCGCCCCCACCGAAGCGCCCGCCCCGGCGGCCGCCCCCAGCCTGTCGCGCCACGTCGGCATCCTCGGCGCCGTGCTGCTGGTCGTCGGCCTCGCGGTCTTCCCGCACGTGGTCACGAGCTCGTACTACATCCACCTGATGATCGTGATCGCGATCTACGCGATCCTGATCCTCGGGCTCGACATCGTGGTCGGCTATACCGGGCAGGTGAGCCTCGGCCATGCCGGCCTGTTCGGCGTCGGCGCCTACTCGGCGGCGGTGCTGTTCCTGCACTTCAAGCTCGGGATCTGGTGGGGCATCCTGGCCGGGATCGGGGTGACCTCCGCCTTCGGCGTGCTGCTCGCCGTGCCGGCCCTGCGGGTGACCGGCCCCTACCTCGCCATGGTGACGCTGGCCTTCGGCACCATCGTCCAGATCTTCATCAACGAGCTGACGCCGCTGACCAACGGTCCCCTCGGCATCACCCTGCCGCCGGCCCGCGTCCTCGACTTCTCGCTGCTGGGCCTCCAGGCCCCCTGGGGCGCGGCCGGCCGCAAGCTCGAGTTCTACTACCTGGTCTGTCTGGCGCTACTGGCCACGATCCTGGTCGTCAACCGGGTGGTGCGCTCGCCCTACGGCCGCGCCTTCGAGGCGCTGCGCGACTCGCCGATCGCCTGCGATTGCATGGGCGTCAGCGTCTACCGCTACAAGGTCTACGCCTTCGTGATCTCGGCGGCTTTGGCCGGCCTCGCGGGCGCGCTGTTCGCGTGGTCAGAGCGCTACGTGGCGCCGAACTCCTACGGGTTCGAGCTGACCGTGCTGTTCCTCCTCGCCGTCACGATGGGCGGCCGCAAGTCGCGGGCGGGGCCGATCATCGGCTCGGCGATCATCGTGATGATGCCGAACGTGCTCGCCGATATCGGCCTGGTGCGGATCATGGCGGGGATCATCGCCGCCGCGGCACTGGTCGTGGGCGCTCTCGCCCTCCTGCGTCGCGCAGAGAACCGGTTCGCCCTGCTGGTGCCGGTCGCGCTCTGCCTCGCCTTCTTCCCGGCCACGCTCGCGCTCGAATCGGTCACCGACTTCCGGCTGACGGTCTTCGGCCTGATGATCCTGTTCGTGGTGTATTACCTGCCGGACGGGATCGTGGGCTTCCTCCGTGAGAAGATCCCCGCCCTGCGCCCGGCCCACACGGCCGAGGGCAAGAGCCTCCATGCCGAGGGCGCGGCCCTCAGCGTGCAGAGCGGCGACCGGGGCGCCGACCCGCTCCTCACCGTCGATCAGGCACTGATGCAGTTCGGCGGCCTCAAGGCGCTGGCCGGCGTCGATCTCACGGTGCGGCCGGGCACGATCCACGGGCTGATCGGTCCCAACGGATCCGGCAAGAGCACGATGATGAACGTGCTCACCGGCATCTACAAACCGACCGGCGGCAGCGTGACCCTCGCGCGCGGCCAGGGGACGAAGCGCCTCGACGGGCGCACCCCGTCGGAGATCGCCGCTGCCGGCGTGGCACGCACCTTCCAGAACGTGCAGCTCTTCCGCGAGATGACCGCGCTCGAGAACGTGCTGGTCGGCCTGCACCACAGCTTCCGCGGCACCCTGTTCGACGCGATCCTCGGCACGCCCCGGCGGCGCCGGGAGGAGCGCGAGCAGCGCGCCCGCGCCATGGCGATCCTCGACTTCGTGGGCCTCGGCGCCCTGGCGCAGGTGGAGGCCCGCAATCTGCCCTACGGCAAGCAGCGGCTCCTCGAGATCGGTCGCGCGCTCGCCCTCGACCCGGTCCTGCTGCTCCTCGACGAGCCGGCCGCGGGCCTCACCGCCCCCGACATCGCCGAGCTGACGGCGATCATCCGCAAGATCCGCGATGCCGGCATCACGGTGATCCTGATCGAGCACCACATGGACGTGGTCATGGGCCTGTGCGACCGCGTCAGCGTCCTCGATTTCGGCCACAAGATCGCCGAGGGCAGCGCCCGCGAAGTGCAGGCCGACCCGAAGGTGGTCGAGGCCTATCTCGGCAGCCCCGTCGCCGACGAGGAGATGACCCATGCTTGAGGTCACGGGTCTGTCGGCCGGCTACGGCCAGGTGGAGGTTCTGCACGGCCTCGACTTCCAGGTTCCGAAGGGCCAGGTCGTGGCGCTGATCGGCTCCAACGGGGCCGGCAAGACCACCACGATGCGCGCCCTGTCGGGCATGATCCGGCCGCGGGCCGGTTCGATCCGCCTCAACGGACAGGAGATCGGCGGCCTCGACAGCCACGACGTCGCCCGGTTCGGCCTCGCGCACTCGCCGGAGGGCCGGCGCGTCTTCCCGACGCTCTCGGTCGAGGACAACCTGACCCTCGGTGCCTTCCCGCGCCTGACCGGCTCGCGTCCGAAAGGCGACGTCGCGGCCGACCGCGAGCGGGCCTTCGAGATGTTCCCGCGGCTCAAGGAGCGGCGCGCCCAGCTCGCCGGCACGCTCTCGGGCGGCGAGCAGCAGATGCTTGCCATGGGCCGAGCGCTGATGCTGCGGCCCGAGATCCTCCTGCTCGACGAGCCCTCGATGGGCCTCGCTCCCAAGCTGGTGGAGGAGGTCTTCCGGATCATCCGGCTGCTCAAGGCCGAGCAGGTGACGATGCTGCTCGTCGAGCAGTTCGCCATGGCGGCGCTCGGCGTCGCCGACCACGCCTACGTGCTGGAGAACGGCCGGATCCGCTTCCAGGGCCCGGCGCAGCAGATGCGCAACGATCCGGCCGTGCGGGCGGCGTATCTCGGCGGCAGCCACTGACATCCGACCGCGGATCGGTGCCGCGCGTGGCCTGGGATGTCCCCCAGTCCCGGCGCCCGGCATGAACCTGTCTCGCCGGGGCCGGCGGGTCACGCCCGGCGCACCGTCGTCGGCGCGGCTCGCGAATGCCTGACGGTCGGCGCATCACCCTCGCGGACAAGCGCCCGCGCTCACGAACGCCCTACAGGATTGTCCGACGCCGGGGTGCGGGCGGCCCGGTGTTTGCTGAGGTTCGCCGGGGACAACGCTGAGGCCGGTCGGGCTCTGATGCCCGTAGGCCGCGCCGCCGCTCTCCTGTAGAGACCGTCGGGACGCGGCCGGCGCGACGGCCACACGGGAGGTGTCGATTTTGGACGACGGTTGGGCGACTGCCTTAGGGTTGTTTGCCGTCCTCGCCCTGGTTCTGGCGAACGGCTTCTTCGTCGCAGCGGAGTTCGCCCTGGTCGCGGTGCGCAGGAGTCGCGTCGCCGAACTCGTCGCCGAGCGGCGCGTGAACGCGAAGGCGCTGCTCTGGGCCACGGACCACCTCGACGCCCACCTCGCGGCGACGCAGCTCGGCATCACCATCTCGTCCCTGGCGCTCGGCTGGGTCGGCGAGCCGGCGCTGGCCCACCTGATCTTGCCCACCCTGACGTGGCTGCCGGACATGCTCTCGACGGCAGCCGCCCACACGGTCGCCGTGGTGATCTCGTTCGTCATCATGACGGCGCTGCACATCGTGCTGGGCGAGTTGGCGCCGAAGAGCCTCGCGCTCCAGCGCAGCGAGCGCACGGCCCTGGCGGTGATCCGTCCGCTCAGCGTGTTCCTGTTCGTGTTCCGCCCGGCCATCCTGTTTCTCAACGGGCTCGGCAACGGCGTCCTGCGCCTGTGCGGATTGCAGCCCGGCCACGGCGAGGGCGGCCACCACTCGACGGCCGAGCTCAACCTCCTGGTCGAGGCGAGCCGCGAGGCAGGCCTCATCCGCGAGGCCCAGCAGGAAGCGGTCGAGCGCATCTTCCGGCTGGGGGACCGCCGGGTTCGCGAGATCATGACGCCGCGCCACGAGGTCGAGTGGGTCGACCTCGACGGATCGCCCGAGGAGATCACGCGGGCGGTCCGCGTCTGCAGCCACGCCCATGTCGTCGTGAGCCGTGGCGGCATCGACGAGGTCGTCGGCGTTCTGCGCAAGCAGGATCTGCTCGATCAGATCCTCGACGGGCGAGCCCTCGATATCGCCACCGCCATGCGGCCGCCGAACGTCGTCCACGAGGGCATGACGGTGCTCACGGCGCTGGAGAGCTTCCAGCGCAACCCCGTGCAGCTGGCGGTGATCGTCGACGAGTACGGCAGCCTGGAAGGCATCGTCACGCAGACGGATCTCCTCGAGGCGATCGCGGGCGACATACCCGAGGTCGGTGAGGACCCGGCGGTCGTCGAGCGCGAGGACGGCTCGTTGCTCATCGACGGCATGATGCCGGCCGAGGACGCGTTCGATCGTCTCGCCTTCAACGATCCGCCGGGCACGGACGACTACACGACTTTGGCCGGCTACGTGATCTTCCAGCTCGGCCGCATTCCGGCGGCGGGGGACGCGTTCGTGGCGGAGGGGTGGCGTCTCGAGGTGGTCGACATGGACGGCCGTCGCATCGACAAGGTCCTCGCCACCCGCTTGCCGGCGCGGGCGCCGGTCGGAGGGGCGTGACCGCGTCGCCGGGCCATCAATCGGCGCATATCCAATCGGCGCATATGCCTGCGAGAATCGCTGGCGCGTCGTCTCGCGCGGCGGTAGTCGTCGACCGCGCGAGTTCGGAGCGATATCGCGACCGTCAGTAGCGATCGTAGCGATAGCCACCGTAACGTCGCCCTTCGTAGAAGCGCGCGTCCCTGCGTCCGTAGCCACCGAACTCACGGTGGCGGCGATAGCCGTGCGCGGGCGCCCAGGGTGGCGGGCCGCCGTGACGGAAGCCCCGCTCTCCGCGGGCCCAGGGCGGATCGGCGAAGGCGGCCGAGGTCGATCCGAGGATGCCTCCGGTTAGTGTCAGTGTGCCGAGCAGGATCAGCGTTGGCGTGCGGATCATGGATGCCTTCCTCACAGCGGGGGCGTCCCGCGTCGCCCCAGATACGGTGCTCCGCGGCAAACCGTTCCCCGCCGTCGCGAAGGCACGAGGCCGGTCAGCTCGAAGCCTCTCCGAATAACCGCGCGGTCTTCAGGATCGCTCTGGTCCGAGAATAAGAACAGGTGGCGATGGAACGGCACAGGTCCCGGTGGAACAGGCGTTCACAGCGTGATCGTGCGCAGTCACGACGTCGATAGCGGCACGAATTGTCGGAACGGTCCCGGCGACCCTGCCGTTTAGGGGCTCCAAAACAGGAGACGCCCCATGACACGCTTGCCGATTATCGTCCTCGCCACCCTCGCTCTCGGGGGCAGCGCCGTCGCCGCCGAGCAGGGGGCCTCGTCCAAGACTCCGGGCCACGAGATGCAGGATCGCGGGAGCCGGGCCGGGAGCCCGGGCGCGTCCGGTTACGCGCCGGGCCACGAGATGAAGTCCGGCGGGACGGACTCGGCCGGTTCGACGTCGCGAAGCGGCGGAAGCACGACGGGCACCACCGGCACCAACTCGACCGGCACCCGTCGCTGACACGACCGTCGTCCCGTCCGGTTATTTTGCTCGACGGGACGAACCAGCTGCAAGTCGAGCAATGCTGATCAATAAGGATCCGGGCTCGGTTCCGGCTCATGAGGCGCGGATCGTCGAAGATGAATTGTCGATGAACGGCAGGATTGATTAATTTCGTGAGCCGTGGAACGCGATGATTGGCGACTGCATTTCTCGTTTCAGTTCGATGAACGAGGTTGGAGTATGAAGAAGCTTATCACGACCCTGGTCGCCGGCACCGCGCTGCTGGGTGTAGTCTCTGCCGCTCAGGCCCATGAGTGGGGTGGCGGCTATGGCTACGGCTACGGTCCGGGTCACGGCCATTCTCGCGTGATCGTGCGCGAAGGCTATGGCGACGGCTATCGCGGCGTTCGCTTCGGCCACCGAGACTGGGATCGTCCGGATTTTCGCGTGATCGAGCGTCGCGGGTACGGTCATCGTTACCACGACGACGATTGGGACGATTGATCCGACCCGGATTGATGCGGAGTAGAGAGGCGCCCGACCGGGCGCCTCTTTTTTTATTTCCGATCATCGGCGCACCGCATGCAACGGTTTGGCGCCCGTCCGGCTTTCTGAGCGGTTCATCGACACGAGGAACAGCATCGCTATGCCGGTACGTCTGATCACGACTGCTCTGCTTCTGTCCGCAGGGGCCACGGCCGCGCTCGCCGCGCCCATGTCGGCCGACGACAAGGCGGCGCTCCAGCAGCAATGCATGGGCGATTTCACGACCTTCTGCGGTGGCATGCCGCCCGACGATGGGCCCGAGACCCAGGCCTGTTTCGAGAAGAATATGGCCAAGCTGTCGCCGGGCTGCCAGGGCGCCATCCAGAGCTACAAGCAGGGCAAGAAGGGCTGATCCAACCCGGCTGTCGTCTCCCAAGATCGGACGCGATCAGCCTCGCCATCGGTCCCGCGCGGGACTGATCGCACAGGCAATACAGCGGATCGAAGACCGTAGACGCGGGGGCGGCCCGAGCCGCCCCCGCCGGTGTTCAGTAGCTGTAGGACCGGCGCGGGTAGGCCTGGGGCGCGCCGTACCCGGTGTCGCGCGGCTGGACCCGCGACCCGTACTCGATCTCCTTGCGCCGCGCCTGCCGGTTGGCGAGGTAGCGGCCGCCCAGGCAGCCGGCGACGGCGCCGACGACGCCGCGCTCGGCGAGGTAATGGCCCGCCAGACCGCCGATGATCGCGCCCTTGATACAGCCCTTCGCCTCAGCCGCACCGACGCTCATGAGTGTCACGAGAGCGATGGCGGATGCTTGTCCCACGATGCGCATGCTGATGCTCCTCTTCGATCCGGAAGAGAATGCACCTGCGTCACGACCGTTCCGGACGTCGGAAAAGGGGTCGGCGCCCCCTTGTTCGTCGCCGCGGAGGTCCGACTGTTTCGCGCGCGTCGCTTCGTCCTGATGTCGGCGCCGATCCTGTGGCGCCGCGACCGACGATCGTGCCGGACGGAGCCGTCGCCGTCGGAGGCCGTCCTCCGGAAGCAATGGCCCGGTTCAGGACTGCGGTGCGCGTACGGAGCGACGGTTGCCGCTCCGCTTGACTCTAATACTTAGGACTCCTAATTATCCTCTCATGGACCACGCGGCCGACCCAGATCCCGTCCTGATCCGCCTGCGCGAGGGCTTCGAGCGCGTCGCCCTCGTGCTGCGGGCCGATCTGTGGGCGGCCGCGGGCGATGCGGGCCTGAATCCGACACAGGCGCAGGTGCTGGCGCTGCTCGCGGGACGCCCGGCCGGCCTGAGGGCGAAGGAGATCGCCGCGCATCTGGCCGTCTCGGCACCGAGCATGGCCGACACGCTCGCCGCGCTCGCCCGCAAGGCCCTGCTGACGCGCGCGCCCGATCCCGCGGATGCCCGCGCGGCGATCGTGCGCCTGACCGACGAAGGCCGCGCGCTCGGGCGCGCCCTCGCCGCGGCCACGTCACAGGTGATGTCGGCTCTGGCGCGGCTGGCGCCGCCTGAGCAGGCAGATCTCCTCCTGACCCAGATCAAGCTCATCCGGACCCTGCAGCAGGCGGGTGCCATCCCCGTGCAGCGGATGTGCGTCAGCTGCCGCCATTTCAGGCCGAACGCCCATCCGGCCGAGGCCCAGCCCCACCATTGCGCCTTCGTGAACGCTGCGATCGGGACCCGGGATCTCCGGCTCGATTGCAGCGAGCATGAAGCGGCCGATCCCGACGTCCAGGCTGCCACCTGGACGTCCTTCGCGAATGGATCGCAGCCCCTCCGAGCACCACGAGAGACCTGAAAGGACACATCGTCATGACGAGGATCAAGGCACGGGGCGTCGGCCTCGTGGCGGCGGCTCTGTGCGCGCTCTCCACCGGTGCCTCGGCCGGGCCCATCCGGGCGCAGCCGAGTCCCGCTGTCCTGGCGTCGTTCGACATCGTCGAGACGACGATCGCGACCAAGGGCGACACCGCCGTCTTCACCACCCGGGTCCGGGGCGAGGCGGGCAAGGACAAGCCGAATGCCACCGGCAAGTTCGAGGGCTCGAGCGTCTACGCCTACGTCTGGCCGACGACCCTCGATAGCGACGCGATCGGCTTCGACAAGGCTCAGGGTATCGTGGCGCTCGCCGTCACCTTCCACCCCGATTTCGACGACGCGGCCTACGGTGCCAGGAACCGCCATGTCTGGCACCCGCACTGGGTGGTGCTCGCCAAGGACGCGGCCTGCGGCGGCGGCCTGAAGGTCGTCGATATCCCGGACGGCGCGAAGCCGAAGGTTCCGCCGACCTGGCCGAAGGTCCCGCTCCTGATCGACAGCCCGGACTACCCGACCACCTTCCGGGGCGACACGGTTCAGGTCGAGATCCCGGTCTCGCTCATCACCGGCATCAAGGGTGCCTCGTTCGACGGGGTGACGTCCGGCCTCAAGGTGAACGGCAACCTGCACGCGCCGCTGCTCTGCGTCAGCGACGTCTTCAAGGTCGCCTCGGGCAACCTGTCACTGCCGGGCAAGGTGACCCCTCAGAAGTAGGACGCGCGACAGGAAGCGGTTCGGCGACTGCCATCGCCGAACCGCCGGAAGATCCCCCTCCGAGCATCAGAGAAGGACGAGTCACCATGGCATATGCCCGCCTCGACGATCCACCCCCGGCCGCGGCCGGGCTCTCGCCGCGCGCAGACGTGATCGATCGCCGACCCGTGAGGGCGCCGACCGCGCCGAGGATCGCGGCGCTGGCACGCCTCGGCGGGATCCTTCTCGCGCTCCTCGCGCCGCCGACAGGGGCGATCGCCGCCGATGCCCAGGACTTGGTGGAGGCTCTGCGCACAGTCGCCGGCAGTCGGCCCGGCGTGCGCCCGACCTTCGCCAAAGGACAGTGCGTCCGCGGCACCTACACCCCTGCGGCCGAAGTGGGACAGGTGACGCGGTCGATCAGTTTCACGCGGCCGTGGCCTCTCGTCGGGCGGTTCTCGGTCGGCGGCGGCAACCCGTCGGTGCCGGACGCGACCAGGACTGTCCTGCGCGGCTTCTCGATCAAGCTCCTGTCGGACGGTGGCGAGACCCATCTGCTGTTCGAGAACGCGCCGGTCCACTTCGCGCGGACCGTCGACCAGATGCTCGCGTTCCTGCAGGTCCGCGTTCCCGGCCCCGACGGCAAGCCGAATCCGGAGGCCATCGCGGCCTTCGCGAAGGCCAATCCGGAGACGACGCGCCAGGCGGCCTTCGTCGCCGGCAAGCCTGTCCCGGGCAGCTATGCCGGCCTCGTCTATTGGGGCGTGCACACGTTCACGGGGCTCAACGCGGACGGCCGTGCCGTGCCCTTCAAGTTCAAGATCGTGCCCCGAGCCGGCGAGATCACCCTCAGCGACGAGGAGGCGAAGGGCAAGCCTGCACACTTCCTGGCCGACGCGCTTCGGGAAGAGCTGTCGAAGGGCCCGGCGGGGTTCGACGTCGTGGCCCTGCTCGCCGGGCCCAACGACGATCTCGGCAGCGACATCACCCAGCGGTGGACCAACGAGGACGACCGGAAGGCGGTCACCCTCGGCACGATCGCGGTGACCGGCATCGAGCCGAACGAGACCTGCGACCAGGGCACCTTCGACCCGGGACAGCTGGCAGACGGCATCGACGCGCCGAAGGACGAGATCTTCGCGGCGCGCCGCACCGCCTACGGGATCTCGTTCGGCCTCCGCTCCCAGTGAGCCTCCGCGGCCCGGCGGCTGCCACCGCCCGGCCGCCACACCCGCGGGCCGCGCCTCGACAGGGCGCCGCGCGGCCAGCGGCCGATGCGACCAGACGGCCGCCCGTCATCGACGACTGGAGCTCCGGAGAAGCGGCATGACCATCCTGGCCCCCGAACTCGTGACCGGTCGCTGGTTCAACACGCCCGCGCCGCTCTCCCTCGCCGCGCTGCGCGGCACGGTCGTCGTGCTGCACGCGTTCCAGATGCTGTGCCCCGGCTGCGTGGCGCACGGCACGCCGCAGCCCGAGAAGCTGCACCGGATGTTTGCCGGCAACGGCGCAGTCGCGGTGATCGGCCTGCACGCGGTGTTCGAGCATCATGCCGCCATGACCGAAGTCGCCCTCGAAGCCTTCATCCACGAGTATCGTCTGACCCTGCCGATCGCCGTCGACTTCCGCGAGGACGACAGTCCGATCCCGCAGACGATGCGGCGCTACGGTATGCGCGGAACGCCGACCACGATCGTCATCGACCGCGACGGACGCGTCCGGGAACACGCCTTCGGGCAGGTCGACGACCTCGCGCTCGGGATCCTCGTGGGCTCGCTGATCGCGGCACCGGGCACGGGATCGATGCGCGGGAAGTTGGCACCGGACGGGTGCGAGGAAGCCGGCTGTAGGCTCACGGAGGCAACGCGGCCATGACGGCGCCTCTTCTCCCACCCGTCCTCCCGCTCGTCCTCGCCGGCCCGGTCGCGCCGCTGGGACCGGACGGTCCGCCGAGCGGCATCGTCAAGAACCCCGTTCCCGGGCCGTGGCGGATCACGGCGACCGGTCTCGTGGGCGATGTCCAGGCCGATCTCCGGTACCACGGCGGTCCCGAGAAGGCGCTCCACCAGTATCCGCAGGACCATTACGCCGCCTGGGCCACCGAGATCGGCGATCATCCGCTGCTCTCCGCACCGGGCGCCTTCGGTGAGAATCTCGCCACGACGGGCTGGACGGAGCGCGACGTCTGCGTCGGCGACGTCGCCCGCTTCGGCTCGGCGCTGTTACAGGTCAGCCAGGGGCGCCAGCCCTGCTTCAAGCTCGACCGACGCTTCGGACGATCCGGGATGGCGCTCGCCGTGCAGAGAACGGGGCGGACGGGCTGGTACTGGCGGGTCCTCGAGGACGGCGTCGCCGAGCCGGGCGACAGGATCGAGCTCCGCGCGCGTCCGCGGCCGGACTGGTCGCTCGCGCGCCTGATCCACCTCTTCTACGTCGACACGCGCAACCGGTCCGAGCTGCACGCCGCGAGCGCGATCCCGGAACTGGCGGAGAGCTGGCGCCTGCTCCTGCGCCGACGCTTGCGGACCGGCGCGGTCGAGGACTGGTCGAAGCGCGTCACCGGACGGGATGGCGGGCCGGGCGCCTGATTGCGGGCGCGTCGATGCGGTTGGGCCTCGGACGAGGGGCCGGGCTGCCGGTCGGATGCCGGCCACGGCACGCGCTCATTGCGGGAAGGCCGACGGGAACAGGCGCCGGAGATGCGCGTGCAAGCCGGGCTCGCGCCACGTCCGGCCGCGCCAAGCGAGGTGCCCGTCCGGCCGGATCAGGCAGGCCATGGTCCCCGCGCCGTAAGCCTTACCGAAGGCCCCCGTCGGATCCGCGAGCGTCGTCACGCCCGGGATGGGCACCACGCTGCCGATGACGACGACCCGGACGCGGGTACGGTGCTGGCGGGCCCAGATCGGCAGATCGGGGCCGGCCACGGCGTCCGACATCCCGGCTGCATAAATGAGGAGGACGTGCTCGGTGCCTCTGAGTTCGTCGAAGAGCCGCGTTGGGAAGCCGAGTCCGTCGCGGACCAGCCCGTTGACGTCGGGCGCCCGGTCGCCGGCCCTCGTGCCGGCCTCCGTCGGCTCCGTCGCGTCGCCGGTGATCCAGGCCGTGTTCCGGTAGCTGACGAGGACCTGCGTGTCGGCGAGGCGGTCCGGCGCGCCGCCGCGCTCCCGACCGTATCCCTCGCTCGCCGTCCGGGTCCGCGCGATCACGTCCGCGCCCACCGGGCGCCGCTCCCCCTCGTAGCTGTCGAGGAGAGCCTCGGGGCTGGCGCCCCGAAGAACCAGGGCGAGCTTCCAGGCCAGATTGTAGGCGTCCTGGATCCCGGTGTTCATCCCCTGCCCGCCGGTCGGCGGGTGGATGTGGGCGGCATCGCCCGCCAGGAAGCAGCGGCCGCGCCGATAGGCGGCGGCGAGGCGCATGCTGATGCGGTACACCGACGACCAGCGCAGGTCCGACAGGCGCGAGCCGTCCGGCAGGAGATCGTCGGCCACGGCCTGCAGGTCGGCCAGCGACGGGCCTTGAAGCTCGGCCTGGATCCCGTGGTCCGACCCGCCCGCCGGCACCAGATGCTGCGGCGCGAGCATCGAGACGCGGTAGCGGCCCGGCTCGGGGAGCGGGATGGCGATGAACATGTCGGGCGGGGCGTCCTCGTTCAGTCGCAGCGCCCGGACCGCGAGGCCGTAGGGTACATCCCAGGCGATATGCACGTCACCGAGCATGAACGGCCAGGGATAGGCCTCGCCCTCGAACGGGATGCCGAGCTGGCGCCGGACCGTGCTGTGGGCACCGTCGCAGCCGACGACGTAGCGGAAGTGCGCCTCCGCGACCGCACCGTCCGCCTCCTGCAGGTGCGCGCGGATTTCGGCGCCGTCCTGCTCCAGGGCCGTCAGGCGCAGGCCGCGCTCGACCCGGACTCCAAAGCGCTCCAACTGACGGTTCAGGACGCGCTCGGTCTCGAACTGGGGCAGACCGAGCGACGCGTAGGGCAGATCGAGCGGTGGACTGACCGCGTCGATTGGCGGCTGGCCGTGCAGGATCGTGCGCAGGCCCGTGAGCCAGAGACCCGCGTCGATCATCTCGCGGGCGAGGCCCATGTCCTCCCAGACTTCCAGCGTGCGCGGGGTAACCCCGATCGCGCGGCAATAGGGCGACGGCCGCGCCGCAGCATCGACGACCCGGCAGCGCGCCCCGTGCCGGGCGAGTTCGCAGGCGAGCGTCAGACCGACCGGACCGGCCCCCACGATCAGTACATCCGCCATCGCACCCTCCCCGGACCGATCCCGAATCGTCCCAGCGCCCGCACCTATCTGAGATCGCCTGACCGGAATCACGCCGTCGACGCGCGGACTATAGGTGCCGTTCGAAGGATCCGCCGCAGGCACGGCTCGGGATGCGCCGCTCCCGACCGACGACGATGCGCCGATCCCGCGACAGCGGCTCAGCGCGCGTTCCGGAGAGCCGACGGCGGAGGGCGCGCTACGACCTCCCCAAGTCGATTGATTTCGTCGACTGTGTTTCGCGCAGACATTGCATTGATGCCGCGGTTCGGGGGGGGGGGCGAAAAGTCAATGCTTCTCGAGAAAGACATCATTGTATATGGAGCTGACCAGTATGGGGGCCGTGTCCTGGCGCCCCGGGGTCGCGAGAGATGTCGAGTTTCGACGAGTCGGTCGCGCGCCAGCAGCGGTTCATGGGACCGCTCCTGGTGGCGGCGATCCTGTTCGGCCTGGCCGGGCTGCCGGTCGCGGTCTGGCTCGACCTGCGCGGCCTGTCCGAGCGCATGCTCGCCACGCAGGCGATCGAGACCGGCCGGATCATCGACCAGATGCGCAGCTTCTACGCCAGCGACGTCGTCCAGGCGGTCAACGCCGCGACCGGCCGGGTCGAGACGCGTCACGATTACAAGGGGGTGCCGAACGCGATCCCGATCCCCGCGACGCTCTCCCTGGAACTCGGCGAGCGGATCAGCGGCGGCGACGGCGCGGTGAAGTACCGTTTCGTCTCCGATCTCCCGTTCAAGGACCGCAAGCCGCACGATCTCGACAGCTTCGAGACCCAGGCCCTGGCGGACCTCCGGGCGCACCCCCAGACCGGCTTCGTCAGCGAGACGACGGGGTCCATCTTCGACCGGCAGGTGCGCATCGCGGCGCCGATCCGCATGGAATCCGCCTGCGTGCGCTGCCACAACGCCCATCCCCTGAGCCCGAAGACCGACTGGAAGGTCGGCGACGTCCGAGGCATCCAGGAGATCGTCCTGCACCAGCCGATCGCCGCCAACGTCTTCGCCTTCAAGTACCTCCTCGGCTACTTCATCCTGGCGGCGCTCGCCGGCACCACCTTCCTGCTGCTGCAGGCGCGCCAGTCCCGCCTCATCGACCGGATGAACAGGGAGCTGACCGAGTCGAACGGGTTCCTGGCGTCGGTCTCGGTGCAGATCGCCAAGTACATCTCGCCCCAGGTCTACAAGAGCATCTTCAGCGGCGAGCGGGACGTGTCGGTGGCGACCGAGCGCAAGAAGCTGACGATCTTCTTCTCCGACATCAAGGACTTCACCGCGACCACCGAGCGCCTGCAGCCCGAGGAACTGACCGCGCTGCTGAACGAGTACCTGACCGAGATGACCGCCATCGCGGTCAAGCACGGCGGCACGGTGGACAAGTATATCGGCGACGCGATGCTAGTCTTCTTCGGCGACCCGGAGAGCCGGGGCGTCCGCGAGGACGCGCAGGCCTGCGTTCGAATGGCGATCGAGATGCAGAAGCGCCTGGGCCAGCTCAACGCCCGCTGGCGGCGATCCGGCATCGAGCGCCCGTTCCAGGCCCGGATCGGCATCAACACGGGCTACTGCAACGTCGGCAATTTCGGCAGCGACGAGCGGATGGACTACACGATCATCGGCGCGGAGGCGAACCTCGCCGCCCGCCTGCAGGCGGCCGCTGTCCCGGGCGGCATCACCCTGAGCTACGAGACCTACGCGCTGGTGAGCGACATCGTCCAGGCGAGCCCGCAGGAGCCGATCCGCATGAAGGGTATCAGCCGCGAGATCGTCCCCTACGCCATCGAGGGCGACCTCACCGCCGAGGCCCCGGAGACGATCTTCTCCGAACACGCCCGGGGGATCGACTTCTACGTCGACGTCGACGCCCTGGAGATGGAGGGCGCGGCGCGACTCCGGAAGCGCCTGCTCGACACGCTCGCCGCCGTCGACCGCCGGATGACCGGGGCGGGCACCCCCTCGGATGACGGCTCGCGGCCCTCCGCGGCCGGCTGAGGTCCGGGCGACCGCGTCAGAGCGGCAGGGCGGACATCGCCAGGGCGCCGTGGTGGCGGAGCGCGTTCGTGGCCGCCACCTGCCGCTTGAAAGCCGTCATCAGCCTGGGCGAAACGCCCTGGCTGTCGGGCAGGCGGATCGTCATCGGGTCGAGGAAGCGCCCGTTGACGCTCACCTCGTAGTGGACGTGGGGGCCCGTCGAGAGGCCGGTCGAGCCCATGTAGGCGATGACCTGCCCCTGATGGACGGTCGCGCCGACCTGAACGCCGTGCGCGAGCCGCTGCAGGTGATTGTAGGCCGTCACGTAGCCGTTCGCGTGGTGGATCTCGACGCGATTGCCGTAGCCACCGCGCGGGCCCGCATACGCCACGGTCCCGTCGCCCGTCGCCATGATCGGCGTGCCGGCCTTGTTGGCCCAATCGACGCCGTTGTGGAAGCGGGCGTAGTGGAGGATCGGATGGACGCGCGTGCCGAACGGGGAGGTGATCCGCCCGTCGGCGATCGGCATGCGCATCAGGAACTTGCGGAGCGAGTTGCCTGTCTCGCTGAAGTAGCTCGCCGTCCCGGCCTCGGGCGCCTCGAAGCGGTAGGCGCGGTGCTTCACCCCGCCGAGCGTCAGGGCGACGTAGCGCACCTCCGGCGGGCCGCCGACCTTCTCGCTCGGGCTGAACAGCACCTCCAGCCGGTCGGACGGGGCGATCCGGCGCTGCATGTCCAGGCCGAACGCGAAGATGCCGACGATGCGCTCGGCCAGGATGCCGGGCATGCCGTTGCGCAGGACCGCCTCGAAGATGCTCCTGTAGAGGCTGGCGCCCGAACCCTCTCCGTCGCCGTCGTCGCCGGAACGCGACGCCGCGACCTGGGCCGACGGCGGCGCCACCGTGACGAAGCCGCCGGAATCCCGTTCCGCGACGATCTCCTCGACGCCGCCCGCGCCGTAGAGCGTCACCCGGGCGATCCGGCGCGCGGCCTCGCCGGCGCGCGACCGGACGAGGAGAAGGTCAACGTGCTGCCCCTCGGCCAGCCCGGTGCGGGCATGCTCGCTGAAGGCGGCCAGGATGGCGGTCACGCTCGCGGGCTCGGCGCCGTTCGCCGCCAGCGCGTCGGCCAGAGTCTCGCCGCGCTTGAGCACGACGTCGCGCGTCTCGGTCAGGCTCAGGCCGGAGGCGGGCTGGGTCTCGGCGAGGTCGGTGATGTTCTCCGGGACGACCCGCACCTCGATCGCGTGGAACGGGTCGCGGCCCGTATCGGCGCCGGCGGCGGTCGCGGCGGCGTCGGCCGGCGCGGCGACCAGGATCTGCGAGAGCAGCCGCTGCGGCGCGAGCGGCGCGGCGATCCGCGGCCCCGTCTCGCGCGCCTCATCCGACTGCCTCTCCACGAGGGCCGTGACGTCCTCGTCGCTCAGGCCGGGCGCGTCGTCGGGAACCGGCGTGCCCTCGAGCGCGGAGCGCGTGATCGTGACCGTGGTCCCGGACGGATCGTCCACCGGCTCGTCTGCGACAGGGGCGACCTCTCCGTCCGCGGCGAGCTGGCGCGTCGGATCGAAGGGTGGGATCTGCCCGTCGACCGCGTCGCCGGAGGACAGGCTCGTGACCAGTCGCACGAAGGGCTGGGTCCGGATAATCTCGCGCTCGCCGACCTGGTGGGTCACCGGCGCGGAGAACTCCTCCCGGTCCGAGGCGACGAGTTGGCGCCGCACGAGGCGGTCGCCGCGCTGTCCGACCACGCCTTGCCCCTCCGCGACCTGGGCGGGCCCCTGGCGGAATGTCGGCTTGGCTGGCGCGAGATCGGTGTCGACGGACATGCGGAGCGCCGCCCCCATGAGGGCCGCGCCGCAGGTGGCGATCAGGCAGCTGGCGCAGAGCCAGCGCAGGTTCAGCCGTCGCCGGTCGAGCGGCGTCGTCACTCCGTGGGTCGGGGCCGCGACCGCGCTGCGCGACAGGGACCTGTGCAGAATGGGCAGCCCGCCGCGCGGTGCTCGTCCGCCCTCGTTCATCCGGTCCCCTCACGCTCAAGCTCGCCGCTTCGGCGGTGAGTGCGGCCTGAATGAGGCTGCGACTTGCGCCTGGCGCGACGCTCGTCCGCTCAAGGAGCGCACGTGTCGAACGCGGTACCGGCGGGCAGGACGGGGCATTCGTCGACCGCCCACGATCGTTTCGACCGGACTCCGCCACGGAGCCGGGGAACGCCCGGCGCAGATCGCTGTTGCCCCAGTCGCCACGGAGGGATCGGGGTCCGACCGCCGCGACTTCGGCACCTTGCCGCGACACATTCGGAGAACATGGTCATGGTCGACACGGACAGGGTCACGGGCGCCGCGCGCGCGTTCGGCGGGAAGGTGCAGGGCGCGGTCGGCGACGCCGTCGACTCGGACCGTCACGCGCTCGAGGGGCGTCTCCGGGAGGCGCAGGGCACCGCCGAGAATCTCTACGGCCAAGCCAAGGACGCCGTGCGGCACGCGGCCGACGAGGTCTCGGACCACGCCGCCGAGGCCTACGACCGGAGCCGCCACGTCGCCTGGGAAGGTCATCAGAAATCCGTCGAGTGGCCGCACGCCTCCCTGATCGTGGCCGGTCTCGTCGGCTTCGGTCTCGGTTTCCTCGTCAGCCGTCTCTGACACGGATCGCCGCGTGCCGCCGTCGGCTTCACGTCGACTGGATCGCGGGGCCGCGAGCGCCGTGCGCGATTAAGTCGGCACGGAGGCCAGGGCCGAGCCCGTGCCGCGGGAGGCGCGGGCCCCCTCTCCCGCGCGAGAGGGGGATGGCGCCGGTTCTCGACCGGGAACCGCCGTCCTAATCGAACCATCGCACATCGGTCGGAAGCGACCCGAGCGGGTTCAGGCACATGCCGCACGCAGCCGCCACGCCCGTCGGAAGCCCATCGGCGCTGCCTGGCCGATCCTTGCGGCACAGAGGGTGTCGGCGACCTGCGAGGGTCCACGCCCGAGTCCGGGAATGAGCCTCCAGTATCCACGCTGTTGGTAACTTGTGTTCCGTTATGGAACAGAGTCATTGGCTCTATTCTCGCTCTAGACACCGCTGAGAGGTGTCTAATGCATCAGTTTATCGGCCTATTTGCCATCTTCGTCACGCTGGCCGGCGTGCTCCACACCTGGGGTGCGCCGCGCTGGGCGATCGCCGGCCTCTGCCTGATCGGTCTCCTCGGCGTGTCGGCCACCGTCGTCGGCATTCAGCCAAAAGTGGCCCCGTCGCCGGTGTCCCAGGTGCAGTCGCTCAACGACGCGATGCAGCCCGTCTTCGAAGGCGTCTGGGACCCGCTGCGGCCCGGCCGGCTGCTGACGACGTCCCGCTAGCGTCTCCGGTCCGCCCGGGCTCCGCCGCGGGCCGCGGGTCCGGTTGGACAGCCCGCGCCGTACCCTAGAAGGTCGAGCGCGCCTCGATGCTGGAATAGTACCCGGAGCCCTGCACCCGATCCCGGACGTAGCCGGCGGCCACCGACATCTGGACGGGTCCGAAGCGGACGCCGGTCAGGTGGGCGCCGATCCGGTACTGGCGGAAGAAGTCGTCGCCGAGGAACAACGCCTCGGGTCCGATATAGACGCCGTCGGCGAGCATGTAGCCGACGCGCAGGCGCGAGTAGTAGGCGTTGAACTTCGTCGAGTACGAGCCGTAGGCCGAGACCATGGTCCGGTCGGTCGGCGTCGCGTAGAAATTGCCCGCGACCTTCAGCCCGACGCCCGTACCGACGACCGGGTTGCCCGGATCGGGAATCGACAGCTGGTTGCTGCGGACGTTGAAGCCGATGAATCCTGCGAGGGCCGCGTCCTTCCAGACCCACTCGTAACCCGCCTGCAGGGCGCCTTCCTGCTGGTAGCCGGTGACCCGCGTCGCGACGGACCGGCCGGGATACGAGTAGGTGCCACCGATGGCGTCCACGCGGACCCGCAGGCCGTCCCGGGTGGGTGAGCCGTTCGGCGCGGCGGTCACCGTCACGGAGCCGAAGGCCGAGCTGTTCGACGTGACGCTGGTGGATCCGTCGACCGCGACGGCCCAGCTGTCGTCGACCGCCTGCTGCGAGGCGCCCGTGTACCAGTCGGCGCCGGCGCTGCGCGCCGGGAGGTCGGCGGCGGCGGCCTGCGTGGCGGAGGCCGCCGCGCAGGCGCACGAGAGGGCCAGAACGGTCGTGTACGGAGTGCGAGGACGTCGGGCAGCTGATTCCGCAGTCCCGCCCATATTCGAAAGCTCCGTTAAGGTACGATTTACGCTTTAACCAACACTCGTCGACAATAGTTAACATTCACTTTTGGAAGGACTGAGTTTCGATCAGGGCGTCTGCGCGGAGAGCGAGCGCGAGAACCACGCGGTCGCTGCGTCGGGCGGGACGCGCGGCGATCAGGCCGCGCGCGCGCGGACCGCGGCGTCGAGGACGACCTGCAGGTCCTCGTTGCGGAAAGGCTTGTCGATCCGCAGGAAGGTGTCGGCGGAGCGCGGCAGCTGGCCGTGTGGGCTGGCGAGGATGACCCGAATCTGCGGGTACCGCTCGACCACGGTGGCGGCGAGCTGGAGGCCCGCCATCACCGGCATCGATTGATCGACGATCATCGCGTCGAAGGCGGCGTCGCGGGCGAGGATCTCGAGGGCGTGCGCCCCGGAGGCGGCCTGGACCACCGCGTGGCCGAGATCGGCGAGCACCTCTGCGACGCTGGCCCGCACGAGGCCGTCGCTCTCCACGAGCAGGATCTTCAGCCCCGCCGCGCGGATCGGAGGGAGCGTGGCGACGGCCGGGGGCGCGGCGGGCAGCCAGAACTCGGCCAGGAACGGCTCGGCGCCGGTGCCGTCGCGGATCAGGCGCCAGTGGCCGCCGGTCTCGGTCACGAGCGCCGCGGCTGCCGCGAGGGTCGGGCCTGCTGCCGTCGGCAGCGGCGCGGCCTCGGGTCGGCGACCGCTGCTGACGAGCACGCGCACGTAGGCCGCAACTTCCGCCGCGGCGCCCATGTCCTCGGGGGTGCCCTCGACGGCCGCGATGGCGAAGCCGGCGAGGCCGGCGTCTCGAATATGGAAGGCCAGGTTGAGGAGCAGCAGCTCCAGCACGCGCTCGCTGCACAGGACGGGCGGCAACCCGGCGGGGATGCGGTTGAGGACCGGCATCTCGCCGAGGGCGTTCGCGGCCAGGAACGGCAGGTAGCCCTCGAAGGTGGTGGCGAGGTCGGTCTCGGCGAGGGTGATGCCGGTCTCGTCGCCGCGCACGAGGTGCAGCATCCGGCGGGTGAGCGCCGCGCCCCGGCGCGCGCCGGCCGTCGCCCGCCCGACCAGCCGTTCCTGGTCGTCCCCGAGGGTGTGGCGCCGCGCCAGCAGCGTGAGATTCGTCAGGACGACGGTCAAAACGTCGTTGAACTCGTGGACGATGCCGTCGGTCACCCGCCGCAGGACGAGGTTGCGACGCGGCTCGACGGGCCGCGGCAGGGTCGCCCCCTCGCCGCCCGGCAGCTTCCGCATCAGGGCGAAGAGCCGCCGGTCGCCCCTGGCATCGGCGAGGCACAGCAGCCTTACCTGGACCTGCTGCTCCGGCCAGTCGCGGAGGTGCAGAGTCACGTCGTGCGGGCCGTCGGCCGCGAGGGCGGCGTCGCGCGCCCGGTCGAGCACGGGCCGGTCCTCGGCGACGAAGCAGGCGGCGAACGGGGCGGCGACGGGGGCCCCGTCGTCGCCGGCCGCGCTCCGCGAATCCAGCAGGGTCCGGCCGGTATCCGGATCGATCTCGCAGCAGGCCCAGCCGGAGACCGCCTCGAAGGTTGTCAGCCGCGCCTTGAGGCGCGCGACCTCGGACCCGGCGCCGGCCATCTGCAGCCCGGCACTGCGGCGATGCCCCGCGAAGACGTCCGAGAGCGCCGCGAACTCGCCGATCCAAGTGCGGGGCGCTTCGGTCTCGCCGGCGGTCTCGCTCTCACCCCTCAGGAGGCGGCGCAGCGGTCGCGTCAGCCGCTCTCCCGCGACGAAGCCGAGCGCCGCCGCACAGAGGATCAGGGCGAGCCCGACGCCCAGCATCCGCCAGTCCGGTGACGCGGCGAGCGCCGCGCCGGAGGGCACGGCCTGCGCCGTCACCAGCCATCCCGGCGAGCCGATCTCGGCCGCGAGACGCATCGGCGTCGTGGCCGAGACGGCCGTCGTCCGGAACGGGCTCGGGGCCCCCGACAGGACCCGGCTGTCCGGGGTGGCGACGAGGAAGCCGAGGGTGTCGGGCAGCGCCGCGGCGCGCCGCACCTCCTCCTCGACCTTGGTGAGATAGCTCGGGTCGGCGTCGAGGCGCAGCAGGCCGTCCTGACCGCGCTCGCCCAGCGCCACGGCGGTCCCGAACGGCGAGTCGGCCTCCGCCCCGTCGCTGACCACGATGACCCCGGCCGCGCGGCCGCGCAGGAACCACGTCTGCCGCGCGACGCTGCTGCCGACGCGGCGCTCGTCCCGGGCCGCCAGCACGGTACCGTCGGGCGCGACGAGGACGGCGTCCCGGTAGACCGGGTTGAGGTCGAGCCACCCGCGCAGGCGCGCGGCGCGCTGGTCGGCGGAGAGCAGGCCCTCGTCGTCGCGGAGCATCAGGGCGGCGCTGCGCGCGTCGACCACGGTCTGCCGCAGCCGCGCCGCGAGGGCGGCGACGTAGGCGCGCGAGGCCGAACCGACCATCTCCTGCGGGGACGCCGCGGGTCCGGGCCGCGCGGCCGGGACGACGATCAGGACGGCGGCCGCGAACCCCGCCGCCGCGGCGATCGCCACCTGCAGAGCGTTGAGCAATCCGAGGGAGATCTGCAGCGGCTTCGCGGTCATCCGTACGCCCGGGGGTCGGTGCCGAGCGAGGCGCGATTTTCGTTAAGGGTCGATTAAGGCCCGCGGCGCAACCCGGCCGTGCCCCCCGACGCGGGCGCGGTCCGCCGGGCGGGTCGTTCCGACTATCCGTGGCGCTCTGCGTCGCCTGCCCCGCACCGAAGCCGGTTATAGCGAAGCTTTAGAACGGAATATTAATGTATTCGGCGCAACGGCGCGTCCCGATCCCGCTCTCGCAGCCCGATCGACTTCGCCGCGCCGGGCATCATCTGGGTTGCTTGCATTCCTAAGTTAACTGTAATTTCCGGCGAAGTGGAGTGGGCTGGATATTACGAATGGGTTTGTTCATTGACCATCGTCGCTGTACAAACCCGGCGGTAGAGCCGTTGCACCTCGATCCGAGGGATTTTTGGCCCGGGAGGCTGTAGCGTGAGGCAGGCGTTGCGTTGGCTGGCCTGGGTTGGGGCGACAGTCGCCAGCCTCGCCCTGCTCAGCCAGCCGGTCGGGACGCAGGCCCAGCTCGCCATGAGCCTCGCCGCCATGGCGGTGATGATCGTGCTGTGGGCCGTGCTCGACGGGCCGCGCACGCGGTTCGTCTTCATGGCGCTCGGCAGCCTCGTGGTGCTGCGCTACATCCTGTGGCGGCTCACCAACACGCTGCCCTCGCCGGGCGACCCGGTCAGCTTCGGCTTCGGCCTGATCCTGCTGGTGGCCGAGCTCTACTGCGTCTTCATCCTGTTCGTCAGCCTGATCATCAACGCGGACCCGCTGCGGCGCGACCCACCGCCGGCTGCCCCGGCCGCCGACCTGCCCACGGTCGACGTGTTCGTCCCGAGCTACAACGAGGATGCCGCGATCCTCGCCATGACCCTGGCGGCGGCGCGACAGCTGAACTACCCGCCCGAGAAGCTCACGGTGTGGTTGCTCGACGACGGCGGTACCGACCAGAAGTGCAGCGATGCCGACCCGGCCAAGGCCGCGGCGGCGCGCGCCCGTCGGGGCGAGCTGCAGGCGCTCTGCGACGAGCTCGGCGCCCGCTACCTCACCCGCGCCCGGAACGAGCACGCGAAGGCGGGCAACCTCAACAACGGTCTCGCCCATGCCCGGGGGGACCTCGTGGCGGTGCTGGACGCCGACCACGTCCCGTTCCGCTCGTTCCTGACCGAGACCGTCGGCTATTTCGCGCAGGATCCGCGCCTGTTCCTCGTGCAGACGCCACACGCGTTCCTCAACCCCGACCCGGTCGAGCGCAATCTGCGGACCTTCGAGCGCATGCCCTCGGAGAACGAGATGTTCTACGCGGTCACGCAGCGCGGCCTCGACAAGTGGAACGGCTCGTTCTTCTGCGGCTCGGCGGCCCTTCTGCGCCGCACCGCCCTCGACGAGGCCGGCGGCTTCTCGGGCATCACCATCACGGAGGATTGCGAGACCGCCTTCGAGCTGCACTCGCGCAACTGGAACAGCGCCTACGTCGACAAGCCGCTGATCGCCGGCCTGCAGCCCGACACACTGGCGGACTTCATCGGCCAGCGCTCCCGCTGGTGCCAGGGGATGTTCCAAATCCTGCTGCTGAAGAACCCGGCCTTCCAGAAGGGCCTCAAGCCCATCCAGAAGATCGCCTATCTCTCCAGCATGACCTTCTGGTTCTTCCCGATCCCGCGGCTGATCTTCATGTTCGCGCCGCTGCTGCACATCTTCTTCGACCTGAAGATCTTCGTGGCCAGCGTGGACGAGTCGATCGCCTACACGCTGACCTACATCATCATCAACTTGATGATCCAGAACTACATCTACGGCAAGTTCCGATGGCCGTTCGTGTCGGAACTCTACGAGTACATCCAGGGCGTCTACCTGGCCAAGGCAATCGTCTCTGTCATCGCGTCGCCCCGCAAGCCGACCTTCAACGTCACCAACAAGGGGGCGACCCTCGACCACGACCACATCTCGTCGCTCGCCCTTCCGTTCTTCCTGATCTACCTGCTCCTGATGCTCGGCTGCGCCGTCGCGGCGTGGCGCTACCTGTACGAGCCCGGCGTGACCAACCTCATGCTGGTGGTCGGACTGTGGAACTTCTTCAACCTGCTCACCGCGGGCGCGTCCCTCGGGGTCTGCGCCGAGCGGCGCCAGCTCGAGCGCACGCCCTCCCTGGCGATCGATCGCCAGGGCGTCCTCACGGTCGCCGGCCACAGCGTCGACGTCTCGATCGAGCGCGTCTCCGCCGAAGCCTGCACCCTGCGCCTCCTCGGCGGCGCCCTCGATCCGGGGCTCACGCGCCCGCCGCTGCGGGGGACGCTCAGCGTCGAGCCGACGGCCGGCGCGCGCCGGACCGCGCCGCTGCCGGTGCACCTGGACCAAGCGACGCGCGACGGACAGGAACTCGTCATGCGGGTGAACTTCGGCACGCTGGCCATCCGCGACTACCCGGCGCTCGCGGGACTCATGTACGGGGACGCTGAGGCGATGCGGCGCTTCCAGCTCCGGCGGCGGCGGCACAAGGACATTCCGACCGGCACGCTGCAATTCGCGTGGTGGGGCCTGGTCGAGCCGTTCCGCGCGCTCCGCTATCTTCTCGCGAGCCGACGCCCCAGGCCCGTCGAGATCGAGGAGGCGCCGATCTACGACGCACCGCACGACGCCGCCGCGGCACCGGCGCCGGCTCCGGTGCCGTCCGTCCCGGCACCGGCGGCCCCCGTTGCGGCGCCGTCGCTGCCCGCGACCGCCAAACCCACCGACATCGAGAGCGGGGACGACTGGGTCCGCCTGATGATGGATTACGAGAACGAGCGCACCCTGGCCGAGCTTCGCGGCCGGCGCACGAGCGCGGCGTGACGGCGATGGGTGCTCGGCTCCGCCTCCCCGTGCTGGGACTGCTGCTCGGTCTCACGAGCGTTCCTGCCCTGGCCCAGAGCTTCCTGGGCTCGGGGCCGGCGGAACGGCTGACGGTCCCGCCGAGCGGCAACGCCCTGCGCGCGCCGTCCGAGGACGGGTCGGGCCCCGCGCGCCGGCCGGACGCGTCGGCGACGGAGACGCGGCCGACCGCGCGCCCGTACGAGCCGCCCCGGACCGCCGCGCCTCAGACGGTGCCGCGCGCGGCGATCCAGGCGACCATCGCGCCGGCGCGCCGGCTTCCGTCCGGCCCGCGCGGCTTCCGCCTGACCGGGGAAGAGGATTCCCTACGCTACCCCGTCTACCTCACCGAGGCGCAGACGCGGGGACCGGCACGGCTGCGCCTCTCCTACCTGTCGGCGATCTCGGTGGCGCCGGAGAGTTCCGAACTCGCTGCCTTCGTCAACGGGACGAAGGTCGGCTGGACCCGCATCCAGGCGCCCGGTGCCGTGAAGGTGGTGGAGTTCGCCATCGGCGACGGCGTGCTGAAGCCCGGCTACAACGCCGTCACCTTCACCGCCAGCCAGCGCCATCGCGTCGACTGCTCGGTCGGGGCGACCTACGAATTGTGGACGCAGATCGATCCGTCGCGATCCGGCCTCGTGGTCCCGCCGGCGACCGACATGGACGTCCGGTCTCTCGCCGCCGCGGAGCCGGACGAGAGCGGCGCCCTGCCGATCCAGGTCATCCTGAACGAGCGCCCGAACCTCGCTCGCCTGGAGCGCATGATCGAGGCAGTGCAGGCCCTCGCCCTCGTGGGACGGGTCGCCCGTCCGACGGTGACCTTCGGCCCTCCACTGCAGGGCCGAAACGGCATCAACCTCGTCGTCGGTACAGCCTCCGAGATCGCCGGCATCGAAGGCGTTCCCGAACTCGGGCCGATCAGCGGGCCCCGCCTCGCCATCCTGCCGGCGCGGCCGAACACACCGCCGACCCTGGTCGTCACCGGAACCCGCGACGAGGACGTCCGTCAGGCCATCACCAACCTCGCCGTCCCACCCGACAACGGGACGCCGGGCGGGCTCAAGGCGGTCCAGCTGTTCCGCGGCTACATGGTGCACGGCGGCGAGAATCTGACGCTCGACCGCCTCGGCGTGACGTCCCGCGAGTTCTCGGGGCGCCTGCTCCATGTCGGCTTCGCCCTCCGCTTTCCCGGGGATTTCGTCCCGGCCGATTACGGCAAGGTGATGCTCCACCTGGCCGGGGCCTACGTGGCCGGGCTCTCCTCGGAGGCCCGCATCGTCATCGACATCAACGGGCGCAACGCGGCCAGCGTCCCGCTGCCCGACGGGCGCGGTGAGGTGTTCGACGACAGCGCGATTCCCCTGCCCTTCAGCCTCTGGCGCCCGGGGGTGAACCACGTCGAGATCTCGGCGCAGCTGCCGAACGCCGCCGACCAGGTCTGTGACACCCTCAGCCCGGCGGCCAAGCAGGCGCGCTTCCTGTTCCTCGACCGCTCGCGGATCGAGATCCCGCATTTCGCCCGGGCGGCGCGCAGCCCCGACCTCGCGGCGATCAAGGGGGGCGCCGTACCGTTCGTCGTCCCGGGGCAGCGCGCGCGCCTCGTGCTGCCGACGCCCGACCGCGACAGCGCCGACGCCGCCGCGACCCTCGCCGCCCGACTGGCGATGGCGGCCGAGCGCGTCATCGATTTCGAGGTCGTGACCCAGCAGCAGGTCGTGTCCGACACGAGCCAGCTCGTGGTCGCGCCCGCCCGCGCCCTCGACCCGGCGCTCCTGGAATCGGTCGGTTTCGATCCGCAGCAGGTCCAGCGGGTCTGGGAAGGCCGCGCCGACATGGTCGCCACCCCGGGCCAGTTCGGTCCCGAGGGCGTGCTCACCCTCGATCGGCTGCGCCGCAACCTCCCGATGCGTTGCGCCCTGCCGACCCTGATCCCGCAGGTGCGCCCGGCGCAGCCCGCCCCGGCCCAGCAGGCGCCGCCGTCCCAGGGCGAGACGAGCGCCGGGCCCTCCCCGACCAAGGCCCCGGCCCCCTCGCCGGGCTCCGCGTCGGACCGTGAGCTCATCGACCGCTGGGAGGCGTCGACACGCGGCTCGCGCCAGATCTGGGCGGCCCTGGACAGCGTCTGGAACGAGATCACCGGCACGGTGCACTCCCTGCGCCAGACGATCACGGCGCAGGTGAAGCCGGACGAGACGGTCGAGGTTCCGGCCACGGCCTCGCTGCTCATCGCCGAGGGACCCCCGGTCCAGGCGAGCAACACCGTGATCGTGACCGCGCCGAACGCGTCGCTGCTGAAGGCGTCCGTCTCCTGCCTCGTCGACCCGGTGGTCTGGGCGAGGCTCGGCGGCAGCGCCGCCTTCCTCGACGCGTCGAACGGCACGCTGGTGACGTCCCGGCCCGAGCGGATCGAGATCGTCGAGACGCAGCCGCGATCTCTGCCGAACCTGCGCCTCGTGTCCGCGGCTTGGCTGTCGATCAACACGGAATACTACGTGGGCATGACCCTCGCGATGGCTCTCTGCCTCGGCCTGGCCACCACGAGCCTCGTGCGCAACGTCGGCAGGAAGAATCCATGAGTCGCCGCGCCCGCACCCCCCTCGCCGCAGCTTTCCTCGCCGCGGCGATCCTGCCCGCGGCGGCCGCCTCGCCCCAGGACGAGCCCGCCGTGCCTCCGAGTACCGCGCAGCCGGGCACGCAGCCCGCGCAGGCGCCCCGGACCGCGATTCAGGGGCTCGCCGGCAAGCTCGGCAACGACGCCGCGTGGCGGGCCTACCGCGCGCGGTTCATCACCGACCAGGGGCGCGTGGTCGACACCGCGAACGGTCAGATCAGCCACAGCGAGGGCCAGGGCTACGGCATGCTGCTCGCCGTGGCGGCCGGTGATCGGGTCAGCTTCGAGCGGATCTGGGGCTGGACCCGGGCCAATTTGATGGTCCGCGGCGACGAGTTGCTGGCGTGGCGCTGGTCACCCGACAAGCGTCCGGCGGTCAGCGACATGAACAACGCCACCGACGGCGACATCCTGATCGCCTGGGCGCTCACCGAGGCGGCCGAGGCCTGGAACGAGCCGAGCTACCGGACCGCCGCGCGCCGGATCGCCATCGAGTTCGGGCGCAAGACCATCCTGTTCCGGGACCCGCACGGGGCGCTGCTGCTGCCGGCGGTCTCGGGCTTCTCGGCGCGGGAGCGCCCGGACGGTCCGCTGATCAACCTCTCCTACTGGATCTTCCCCGCCTTCCCGCGCCTCGCCCTCGTCGCGCCGGAATACGACTGGGCGGCCCTGACGCGCAGCGGCCTCGCCCTGCTGCGGCAGTCGCGCTTCGGTCCGAGCAACCTGCCCACCGAGTGGATCTCCGCCAAGGAGGCGCCGCGTCCAGCGACCGGCTTCCCGCCGCTGTTCTCCTACAACGCCATCCGGATCCCGCTCTACCTCGTCTGGGCGGGACTGGTGCGGCCCGACGACCTCGCGCCGTTCCAGGCCCTGTGGTCGGGCGCCGATCGGGAACGGCTGCCGATCGTCGACACCGGCGACGGGCGGAAGGTCGAGTGGCTCACCGAGGCCGGCTACATGGGGCTCCCGGCCCTGGTGGCCTGCGCCCTCGACGGGACGCCCTTCCCCGAGGATGCGCGCGGCGACATCGGCAACCAGAACTACTACCCGGCCACTCTGAGCCTCCTCGCCCTGACCGCGGCCCGCATGCGTTACCCGTCATGCCTGAAGTCCTGACCGGTCGTCCGCCGGCACGCCTGCGACCGGCCGCGCCCTGCCTCCTGATGCTGGCGCTGTCCACCGCGCCGGCCGCCGCGCAGGTCGACGCGCGACCCGGTCCCGCGCCGCAGTCTCCCGCCGCGCCGACACGGTCCGAGCCCCGCATCGTCTACGGCGACGGCCCGCGCGCGCCGGCGATCCTGGCCGACCCGGCCACGTCGCGCACGACCGACATGGTCGACGAGAGCGCGCTGCGCTACTACGCGGCCCAGAAGCAGACGACTCGGATGAAGGCCGAGATCGCCCGCCTGAAGCGGCTCTATCCCGGCTGGAACGAGCCGCCGGACCTCAACGCGCTGCAGCCGAGCCCGCCCGAAGAGGCGCCCCTGTGGGACCTCTTCACCGCGGGGCGGTTCGACGACCTCCGCGCGGCGATCGTCGCGCGCAGGTCGATCGACCCCGCGTGGCAGCCCTCCGAGGAGCTCGCGCGCAAGCTCCGCCGGGCCGAGTTCCGGTCCCGGATCACGGCGCTCACCGGCAAGGACGCCGACGCGATCATCGACCTCTACCGCGCCGATTCCGGCGCCCTCGATCCGCTCGACGTCCAAAGCATCTGGATGGTCGCCGACGCCCTGGGCGATACCGGCTCGGGCGACGAGGCCTTCGAGCTCTACAAGTCGATCCTCGACGGCAACGCCGATTCCGGCGTGCGCCTCGCCACCATCCAGAAGGCGATGGCGCATCTGCGCATGGCGCAGGCGGAGCGCCTGATCGAGATGGGGCACCGGGGCGCGAACGGGGCCTCGGAATTCGACGCGATCCGCCTCGACATCACCCGTGCCCGGATCGCGGCCTTCCTGCACGAGGAGAGCGCCGAGACCCCGACCCCCGCCGATCTCGCGGCCTTCCAGGCCGTCGCCCGCAAGAGCGGCGATCCCACCCAGACGAGCCTCCTCGGCTGGTACGCCTACAAGCGCCGCCAGTTCCGGGAGGCGCTCGAATGGTTCAAGCAGGCGATCGCCCGGGGCGGCGACGCGATGGTCGCCCACGGGCTCGCCCTGACCCTGCGCCAGCTCGACATGGCGCGCGAGGCCGAGGAGGTCGCCTACGCGTGGCGCGACAAGTTCGTGGGCAACGAGCTGCTCTACATCGACATCCTGGAGCAGAAGCTGACGCTGCCCCGCCCGCCCGCGATCGAGCCCGCGCGCATCGCCCGCTACGCCCAGGTCGTGACGGCCTCCACCTCGGGCGAAGGCGCCCAGGGGCTGGCGTGGTACGCCTACAATTCCTGCCAGTTCGACACGGCGCTGGAGTGGTTCCAGCGGGCCGTCGCCTGGATGCCGAGCGAGGGGACCGTCTTCGGCTACGCCCTCACGCTGCAGCGTCTGAAGCGGCAGCGTCCGTACCTCGAGGTCGTGAACCGCTACGACGGCCTCTTCGCGAAGGTGGTCGACCTGCTGTTCCGCGAGAATGCCGGCGGGTCGCCGCTGCCCTGCGACCCCGTGCCCGCCGCCGCCGGGCCCGCACCCGGGCGGCACGCCGCGCCCGCGGCGCGGGTCGAGACGCCGCCGATCAACCGGGTGCCGCGGCCGGACCTGCCGCCGGCCGGCGCGGACGCCAAGCCCCTCGCCGTACAGCGCAACGAGTTTCCCCTGGCGGTCTCCATGGAGAACGCGCTCCGCTACCCGCCGCCGGGGCTCGTGCGGGTCCTGGCCGAACCCGTTCCCGCGGGGACCTACGCCCGCGAGCCCGCGACCCCGGCGCCGCCCCTGGTGGCCCGGCGCGTGCCCGGCGCGGGCCCGATGCCTTATGAGCGGTTCGGCTACGCCCTGCTCCCGGACTATCGCGGCGTCGACAAGCCCGAATTCCTGTCGCCGCCCGCCGCCGGGACCCTGTGGCAGGACCAGCAGGCCGAGCGCGGGCGACCCGAGAATTCCGAGGCGAAGCGGTTCCAGCTGCCCGCGCGCTCGGCCTACGACACCTCCGCCACGACCGAGCGGACCACCCCGTGAGGCGCGCGGCGATCCGTACGGCCCGGCTCTGCGCCCTGGCGTGTCTCCTGCTGCCCGCCGTCGCGCGGGCGCAGACGGTCCCGGTCCTGACCCTGCCCGGCGCCGGGACGCTGACCGCGGTGATCGAGACGCGCGAGCGCGACGGGTTCGACCAGCGGCTGCGCTATGCCGGCGGCGACGGTCGCAACCACGCCGAGATCGCCCTGCGCCGGGAGACCGCCGACCTGCTCCTCGCCTTCCCGCCGCGGCTGGCCAAGCCCAGCGAGTTCGGGATCGCGGGGGAGATCGCCGTCCGGTTTCCCGGGCAGGCGATGACGGTGCGGCCGCCGCTGCGGAACGCCTACGGCCCGGTGGGCATCGCGCTCGGCGCCGACTGCCTCTACGCGTGGCAGTGGATCGAGGGCGGACGCGGCGTCGCGTCCGCCGGCGGGCAGCCGCCCGCTCTGTTCCAGGCGGAGCCGCTCGCGCGCCGCGCGATCTCCCTGCGGATCCGGCTGTGCCGCACCGCCGAGGCCAGCCTCGGCGACCTCGTGCGGGCGGTGGAGGGCCTCAGGATCGCCCTGCCCGGCATCCGCCCCCCGCCGGTTGTCGCGCGTGTCCCGCCGCGTCGGGTCGCGCCGCGGGCCGCCGTCCGCCGCCCGAGCCGGCCGCCCGCGGCCGAGGCACGCCGAGACGAGGTTCCGCCGGTGCGGACGCCGGCCGCGTCACCGCCGCAGGTGCCCGTGGCGTCGCCCGTCGCACCACCCGCGGCGCCGCCCGTCGCGCCGCCGGCATCGTCCCCGAGCGCCGGGGCGCCGGATCAGAAGCGCTACATCGTGCCGCCGACCCCCCAGACCCCCGCACCGGTGCTGACGGAGCCGGGCGGCCAGCGCTACATCACCGAGGGGAGCGGCAGTGGGATCGCACCGAAGCCGGCGCCGGGGCAGGCCCCCGGCGAGACCTTCTTCCGCGACCTGCCGCCGGAGGCCTATCGGCCGCCGAACTGAGTTCAGGTCCGGGCGCCCGCCTCGGATCTGAGCCGTCAAAGCACGAAACGCCCGAGCTCGTTCGCCGGGAAGGTTCGGAAGCGCCGGTATCCGCCCTGCACGGCCTGGGCGAGGGACGCGACGCCCGCGAGATCGCCCGCCTCGGCCCTGCGGGAATCCGCTTCGGTCAGGACGAGGCCCACCGTGATCGAGACCGCGCTGATCGCGACCGGCACGGCGAGAACGTGTCGGCCGGTCAGCCCGTCGGAGGCGACCACGTCGACCGCGTAGAGGCTGAACAGGTAGGCGCGCTCCGCGATCAGCGTCCGCGCCTCCGCCAGGACGTAGCGCGGCTCCTCCCCCGGCACCCGGCGATATCGGGAGATGTCCGGTGCCATCGCTCCCCCGAGCGCCGAGCCTTGGCGGATCCAGGCGGCGATCAGGCGGCGATGCGCTCCGGCTTATCCTCGCTCGCGGCCGGCTCCGGCCCGGCGGGGTCCCGGCTGGCGCGGAAATGATCGAGGATGCTGTCGCCCAGACCGTCGAGCACGAGGTCGGTCGCGGCCTGGACCTCCGGGTCGACCTCCTCGGGCCGGTACCAGGCCAGGATCTGCTCGGGCAGCGCGTCGAGGATCGCGCCCACCGGGTTGACCGGCTCGGCCTCGGCAGGGCCGTCCGCGGCGTCGGCGATCGCCACGACGACCGGGGTCGCCGTATCGCTCTCCTCCGCGAAGGCGGTCCGGCGCTGGCTCTCCAGGGCGGCGCGCCACGCGGCGTCGGCGGCCTCGGCCTCCCGGCGGGCGGTCTCGCGCGCCAGTGCCTGGGCGGCGATGGCGCGGGCCACCTCGCGCGCCTCGTCGCGGGCCGCCTCGGCCTCGTAGCGGTTGAGCAGCGTGATGACCGGGTGCATCTCCGGATCCGACAGGTCGCCGCAGGCTCCGATGGCGGATTCGATGAGGCGCCGCGACAGGCCGGTGCCCCGGACCGGGGCCGCCGCGCGGGCGAGTTCCTGCCAGGCGGAGAGCGCCGCCTGCATCGCCGGCAGGAGCGCTTCGGGCAGCCCGGCGCGGTCGTGCAGGTCCGCGAACAGGCGCGGGTCGCGCATGGCCCGGGCGACTCCGGCATGATCCTGCCCCGACAGGTCGGCCAGGGCGGCGAGCGCGAAGTCCGTCCGGCCCGAGAGCACGGCGCGCAGGATCAGGCCCGCGGTCAGCTGCCGGGTCGCGCGCAGGTGCGTCACCAGCCGCGTCACGGCGGCCGCGCCGAAGCCCTCGCAGGCCTCGAGCGCGACGCGCTCGCCGGCCTCGCGGCTCATCCGGTCCAAGCGCTCGGCGCCGAGCCAGGCGCGGTCGGTGACGAAGCCGGTGAGCGCCCGCGCCACCGCGATCCCGAGGGCGTGGCGCACCTCCGGCGGCAGGTCGGCGCGGGCGAGGAGCGCCTCGCGCAGGGCGGCCTCGTCGCCGCGGCGCTCGATCATGCGCAGCATCCGGCCCGCGGTGATCTTCGCCGTCGGATTGGCCGCGAGTACGACCAGCGTGTCGGTCTCGCCGATCTCCGCCAGGGCGCCCGCGACCGCGTGCGAGAGGTGGTGCCGGGCGGCGATCACCGCGCGGGTGGCCTCGTCGCCGAGGGCGGCCGCGTCCACGAGGTCGGCGTCGGTGAGGACCGGCGAGCGGGCGAGCACCGGCCGCGCCACCTCGGGAACGTCGGAGGACAGAGCGACGACCAGCGGGCGCGGCGCCCGCGCCGAGGCCGCGCAGGTCTCGGCGAGCGCCCGGCGCACCAGCGGCGACGGGTCGTCGAGGAGCGCGAGCAGCGCGGTCTTGGCCTCCCAGGCCGCGTCGGCGCCCAGGTCGCCGTAGAGGTAGGTCCGGGCCAGCGTCGCGGTCGCCTCGGCCCGGCGCTCGGCCGAGGCGTCCTGCGTCCAGGCCAGAAAGTCGCGGATGATCATCGACCGCTCCGGGGGGCGAACAGGCTGGTCCTGCTGCCGGACATGGACGCCGCGGCCGCGAGGTCCGCGGGTCGGCGGGGCGGCAGCGGCGGATTGAGGAGGGCGGCGCCCGGCGGCGTCGCCGCCGGTCCGGCCGTTGCGCCCATGACGGCACCCGTGATGGCACCCGTGACGGCGGGCTCCGCGACGGCGACGCGCGGTGGCGGCTCGGCGTCGGAGCGCGGGAAATAGGTCGGCGCCGCGTGCTGCAGCGGCGCGGCGCTGTTGCGCGCCTGCCAGAGACGGGCCGCGGCGTCGGAGGCCGCGCCGCGCTGGTCCGTCTGGAACAGGCTGCGCAGGTCCGAGGTCCCGCCGAACGCGGTCGCCGCGCTGGCGTAGGCCGAGACGGCCTGCGGCGCCGCGGCGCCGTCCTGGCGCAGGCCGGTCAGGTCGGTGGCGGCGGCGCCCTGGGCCGCCGCCGAGAGGCTGGCATAGAGTTCGGCAGCACTCCGCGGCCGGCCGGCGCGGTCGTAGAACAGCGCCCGGTTGGCACCGGCCGCCTCCGGCAGGTCGAGGGCGGCGGCGCGCTCGGGGAAGGCGCGGGCGGTCGAGATCAAAGCGGCCGCGCCCTTCGCGCCCAGCACGTGGGCCGCGTAGAGATCGCCCGCGGTCGGCTCGCGGCCGAGGGCGCCCGTGAGGGCGTCGGCGTTCTGCTGGGTCAGCGCGCCGGCCAGCGTCGCGGAGATCTTGGGATCGCGGCGCAGGTCGAGGATCGCCTGCCGCTGGCCCGCGTCGGGAACCGTGTAGGTGCCGTCCGACTGCCGGGTGATCGCGTCGGCCTGCGCCTGCAGGCCGAGCCGCGGCCCGGCATTCTTCATCACGCCGAGCCAGGTCTGCTCGATGAACTGGAACAGGCCGGTGGCCGAGGAGGTGCCGGCCTTGGCGGCGGGATCGAGGGCGGATTCCCGCCGCGCCGTGGCGAGGAGATAGTCGAAGCCGACGCCGCTCGCCGTCGCCCCGTCGCGGATGGCCTGGACCACCGGCCCGGAGGCGGGCGTGCCCGGCAGCGCCCGCGCCTGGGGCGGCGGGCTCTCCGGTGGGCTCGACGGCGTGGTGAACAGGAACATCCGGGCGGGCACGGTGCTGGAGACCGCCCGAACCTGCGCCCGCTATGGTAAACAAGTCCTCAATCGGCCGCGCGCGACCGGTTCCTGTTTCAGGACCCGGTGAACTCCCCCGCGCCCTTCGGTCGGCGCATCTGGAAGCGCGTGTCGGCGGTTGCGTGGAAGTAGTCGAAGTACCCGCCGCGCATGATCGGGTGCATCGCCGCCGTATCGACCATTCCGTCCGCAACGTACCGCTCGTCGACGTAGATCGACACCACCTGCCCGATCACCAGGAAGTTCTCCGCCTCCCCGCCCGAGAGGGGCACCAGCGGCACGGTCTGGAGCCACCGGCACTCCAGGGCCGCCGGCGAGGCGGCCACGCGCGGCGGCCGCACCTTCTGCGAGGGCGCGGTCTCCAGGTTGGCGAAGGCGAACTCGCTCGTTCCGCGCGGCAGCGGCGCCGAGGAATCGTTCATCCCGTCGCGCAGGTCCCAGGTGGCGAGACTGCAGACGAACTCCCGGCCCTCCTCGGCGAAGGTCATCGCGTCCTTCCGGCCCGAGGAGGAGAACGCGACCATGTTGTCGGCCACGGCGTTGAAGAACGAGTAGGGCGCGAGGTTGAGCGCGCCCGCGCGGTTCATGGCGCTGATCCAGCCGATCGGTCGCGGCGCGACGATGGCCTTCAGCGGGTTGTGCGGGAGGGCGCGCGACTCGCGCGGCAGGTCGAGGTCGTAGTGCACGGCCGGTCCCTTCAGAGGTAGGTGACGATCTCGTCGAGGGCCGGCCGCGGCCGGTCGGAGGGCACCTCGCGCGCCCGGCCGATATGGACGAAGCCGGCGAGCTTCTCGGTGGGCGCGAGGCCGAGGGCGTCGAGCACGCGGCGGTCGTAGGCGCACCACTCGGTCAGCCACGACGTGGCGAAGCCGGCGGCGTTCGCGGCGATCACGAGGTTCATGGTGGCGGCACCGGCGGAGAGCACCTGCTCCCAGTCCGGGATCTTCACGTGCGGGCCCGCCCGCGAGACCACCGCGACGACGACCGGCGCGTGGGTCAGGCGGGCGCGTTCCTGCGCGAGCCGCTCGGGCGCCGCGTCGGGATTGTCGGCCGCGAAGGTCGCCGCGATGACCTCGCCAACCTTCGCCCGGGCCTCGCCGGCGATGACGATGAAGCGCCAGGGCGCGAGCTTGCCGTGGTCGGGCACCCGCGAGGCGGCCGTCAGGATGGATTCCAGCTGCGCCCTGTCGGGCCCGGGCTCGTCCAGCAGCGCCGGCGGCACCGAGCGTCGGGTCTTCAGGAGATCGAGGGTGGCGGTCATGCGCTCCGTCCCGGTATCGCGTCCCGACCGGGATGTGGCATGCGCGGGCCGCCGGTGGAAGAGCGGCCTTGCCGCCGCCACGGTCGGGAGTCAGAGGCAGGCCCGGACGATCCGGTGTCGCGACCGGCGAGACGAGCAGAGAAGGGCCGACCGATGCGCATGAGGCTTGCAGCGACCGCGCTGGCGATGCTCGCCGCCGGCCCGCCGGCCGCGCTCGCGCAGCAGGACCCGTTCCAGAACCGGCTCGGCGGCGCCCTGCCCTCGCCGTCGATCACGACCCCGAACCTGCCGCCGTCCCTGCCCCCGGCCGAGCCGGACGCGCAGCTGTCCCTGTCGGCGCTCCTGTCGGGACCGGGCACGGCCCTGCGCCAGGGGCTCGCGTGGCGGATCTACGAGGATCGCGGCGACGGCACGCGGCCGTCGATCGTCGCCCGCTCGACCGAGGCCGAGCCGCATTTCACCCTCGCGCCGGGCGCCTACGTGGCGACCGTGACCTACGGCTTCGCCAGCGCCTCGAAGCGGATCGTGATGGGCGGGCAGCCGACGACCGACACGCTGCGGGTGGCCGCCGGCGCCCTGAAGCTCGCGGGTGCGGTGGGCGATCAGAAGATCCCGCCCGGTCAGGTGATGTTCTCGGTCTTCGTCCCGGTCGGGACCAATTCCGAGGGCCGGCTCGTGCGCGCCGGCATCAAGACCGGCGAGCTGCTGCGCCTGCCGGAGGGCACGTACCACGTCGTCTCGACCTACGGAGAATCGAACGCGATCCAGCGCGCGGACCTGCGCGTCGAGAACGGCAAGGTCACGGAGGCGACACTCAACCATCGCGCCGCGACGGTGACCCTGAAGCTCGTCGCCGCCCCCGGCGCCGAGGCCTTCGCGGGCACCGCCTTCTCGGTCCTCACCCCCGGCGGCGACACGATCCGCGAGGCGATCGGCGCCTTCCCGCAGGTCACCCTGGCGGAGGGCGACTACGTGCTGATCGCCCGCCACGACGGGCAGGTCTACACCCGGGAGTTCAAGGTCGAGAGCGGGCTCGACCGCGACATCGAGGTCGTGGCGAAGTCCGGCTGACGCTCCCGGGCCGACGGCTCGGCGTCGTTCTCAGGCGAAGCGCCGCGCCAGCGCCACGCAGGCGGCCACGGCCAGGGCGGCGGCGATCATGGCGGGCTCGATGTGCTCGCCGAGGACCAGCGCGGCCACGCCGAGGCCCAGGAACGGCTGCAGCAGCTGCAGCTGGCCGACCGACGCGATGCCGCCGCGCGCCAGGGCGCGGTACCAGAACACGAAGCCGATGAGCATGCTGAACAGCGCGACGTAGCCGAGTCCCGCCCAGGCCGGCAGCGGGATCGCCGCCAGCTCGGCCGGCCGGAGCAGCAGCGCGAGGGGCAGGCTCACGGGCAGCGACAGGACGGTGGCCCAGGCGATCACCTGCCAGCCGCCCAACCGGCGGGCCAGGACGCCGCCCTCGGCGTAGCCGAGTCCGCAGAGCAGGATCGCGGCCAGCATGAAGGCGTCGCCGGGACCCGGCGGACCGTCGAGCCCCCGCGCGGCGAAGCCGACCGTGACCAGCGCGCCGGTGATCGAGAGCAGCCAGAAGACCGGTGACGGTCGCTCGCCGGAGCGCAGCGCGCCGAACAGGGCGGTGGCGAGGGGCAGCAGGCCGACGAAGACGGTGCCGTGCGCGGCGCCGACCGTGCGCAGGGCCAGGGCGGTGAGGAGCGGGAAGCCGACCACGACGCCCGCGGCCACGATGGCGAGCGCCGGGAGATCGGTGCGCCGCGGGCGCGCCTGCCGGAGCGCCAGCAGGGCGGCCGCGCCGGCGAGGCCGGCGAGCGCCGCCCGGGCCGCGCTGAGGAACAGGGCGTCCATGCCGGTCAGCGCGAGGCGCGTCGCGACCAGCGACGCGCTGAAGATCGCGACGCCGATGAGGCCGTCCACCCAGGCGCCGGTCGCCGGTCCGCGCGTCGTCTCGATCACTCCCCCCGCCACGGCTGTCCCCTCCCGATACGTGCGGGTCCCGGCATGCCGTGCCGGGGCGCGGTCGGCCAGGAACGGTGGGGGCGCGGCCGGGCAATCTGTCCCGGTCGATCTTCGATACAGTTGGCCACCCCGTTCACCGCGTCGGAGCCTCGTGAGGGGTGTCGCCGCGCGGGTCGTGCGCCGGCCGAAGGTTCCATGTTCCGCGCATTAACATTTCCGTGCAGTCGCGGAACGATGCGCCCGAGGCGGCCATTTCAGACCACCCATACCGGGCCACTGGAGTACACCATGCGCCGCCTCGTCATCGCCGCCTTCGCCGCCGCCGCCCTCGCCGGGCCCGCGCTCGCCGCCAACGAGGCGCCGCAGACGGTCGCGCCCAAATTCGAGACCGTGCCGCAGGACGCGGTGCTCAGCTACAACCTCATCGGTCTCAACGTGACCGACGCGCAGAACAACACGGTCGGCGAGATCAAGGACCTCGTGATCGATCACGGGAAGCTGGCCGGTTACATCGTCTCGGTGGGCGGCTTCCTCGGCCTGGGCGAGCGCTACGTCGCGGTCTCGCCGAGCTCGATCGCGCTGGGCTACGACGCCGACGCGAAGAAGTGGAAGGCCATCATCGGCGCCAGCAAGGACCAGCTGAAGGCGGCGCCGGAGTTTAAGTACGAGGGCAAGTTCAAGCGCTGAGGCACACCGCCGCGGCCGGGCCCAGCGCCCGGCCGACCCGGCGCCCCGCACTCAGACGGAGGCGTCGAGGGCCTGTCGCGCCAGGCGGGCGACGAGGGCCTCCCGCTTGGCCTGGCGCAGCACGATCCGCGCCGCGGCCCGCGCGTTGGACGCGCGCAGCTCGGCCCGCGGGCCGCCGTCGCGCAGGGCGCGCCACGCCAGCGCGCGGAACCAGCGGACGTTGGCCAGCGCCGCCGCCCTGCGGCTCAGCGGCCCGCCGACATCCAGCGGCTTCTCGAGTGTTCCGGACGTCATGGTCTCGATCCTGAAGCGCGACTCGCCGCTTGTCCGATTATGGAACAACAGATGGCGATTCCACGGGAGCTGAGCAATAGTGTTGCCAACGTGAACTTTTGAATCGAGCGCGAAGACTGCGCATCCACGAAATGAGGTAGTCCCGCCCCGGGACGGCACCGGGCGACGGGGCGCCGCGCGGCAGGCGATCCTGCGGGAACGCCGCGGCGGGGACCCGACTTCCCGCAACGGGAAGCCGGTGCGGCGCCGATCCGGGCCGGTCGATCTGGAGAGCCGGTCGCGTGCCGACGATTTTCGATGCCCATACCTTCGCCCTCACGGCGCATGCGGGTCAGCTCGACAAGGGCGGCGAGCCGTGCATGCGGCACCTGGAACGCGTTGCGAACGCCGCCCAGACCCGGGCCGGTCACGCCCGACTCATCGACGGGCTCGACATCGACCCGATGCGAGTCATGCAGGCGGCGCTCCTGCACGATGTGCTGGAGGACACGCCGCGTACGGCGGCGGACCTCCGCGCCGCCGGCTTCGAGGCCGACATCGTCGAGACGGTGACGCTTCTCACGAAGCCGCAGAGTCGGATCGCGTATTCCGAGCGGATCACCACCCTGATCGCGGCCGGCAACCTCGCCGCGCTGCTGATCAAGATGTCCGATACCGAGGACAACCTCTGCCCGACCCGGATCCCGCCCAACGCCGCGTTCCTGCGCGAGCGCTACGCGACGGCGTTCGAGCGCCTGAAGGCGGCGGCGGCGGCGCGCGGGTACACCGGCCGCTGAGCACCAACCCAGGCGGGGAACATTCGCGCGAGCGTCCGGTAGATGATGCAACGCCCGGGCTGACCGCCGAGGTTCCGGACCCGGGGATGTGAGTGCCGGAGAAGCGCCGATGACACCGTCGACCCGTTCACCCGCCGCGATCAGCGACGAGGGGCGCCACGCCCGCGACCGCGGCGATCCGATCACCGCCAACCCCTATCCGGCGGATTCGGAATCCTGGGCCACCTGGGATCGCGGCTACCGGATGCCCGACGAGCAGGCGCGCGCCGCCACCCCGGCTGCGGTCCGGGAGGACGCGCCACCGGAAGCATCGTGATCCGGGACCCGTGCCGGCCGGTCGGCGACGCGGTCGGAACAGCGGCGGTGGCGCGGGGTTGCCCGCACGACCGGTAACGGCTCCGCGAGAGCGATTGCCGGACCGAGAGGGAGATCCGCCATGAAGGTCACGAGTCTCGCCATCGCCGCCCTCCTCGCGGCCGCGATTCCCGCCACGGCAGCCGAGAATGCCGGCAGCGCGACCAGCCGGTCGGGCACGGCCAACAGCACCGGCCCGAGCGACGCGGGGTCCGGCTCGACACCCGGCGCCGCCGGGAGTGGCCCGTCGACCGGCTCGATGAGCCGCTCCGGTACGACGAACAGCACCGGCCCGAACGATGCCGGATCCGGCTCCAAGCCGCCGGCCGGCGGCCGCTGACGGGACCGCGTCGCGCAGCGAGCGGCGCGGAGATCCTGTTTGGCGATATCGCCAAACAGGATCTCCGCGCCCTCACACGCTACAGGGAGGATCCATGTCGGCACGCACCCGCATCTCACTCGCCGCTCTTCTGCTGCTCGGCCTCGCCGCCTGCGACGACAAGCAGGCGCAGAACAACACGCCGACGAAACCCGACTCCACCAAGATGGAGCTGCAATCGGCGCCGAACACGCAGAAGCGCTAGAGCGTTTTCGGTTTGGGCTGAGTCGGCTTGGTGGGGTTCACGCGGCGCTGGGAGACTGATTCACTAGGCCGGTCGACAGCCGGAGTGAAGCATGGGCCGCCCCTACAGCTTGGACCTGCGCGAGCGGGTGGTGACCGCGGCTGCGGCGACCTCGCGCCGTCAGGCGGCCGCCCGCTTCGGGGTCGGCCAAGCAACCGCAATCCGCTGGATGGCGGCGCTCGCCGCGACTGGGACGGTGGCCGCCCGGCCGCAGGGGCGTGCCCGCCGCTCCAAGCTCGACCCGTACGAGACGTTCCTGCGTACGCTGATCGACGAGAAAGTTGATATCACCCTGGAGGAGATGCGCGCCCGGTTGCAGGACGAGCATGGCCTCACCGTCGGG